>CAUPHX010000300.1:0-4121 GCA_963511125.1 uncultured Deefgea sp.
ATTTGTATTGATCTTTGCGCCTATTATGGAGCGCTTGTGGATGAGTTAGTCTGCTCAATGCAGTGAGCACGCATCGCCAACCAAAATGGCATGGGGTTTGATTTTGCTCGGTTTGGGTTATGTCGTGATTGCACTGGGTGTGGATGGCATTGGCGATGGTATGAAAGTGTCGATGTTGTGGCTGATTACAATGTACTGGCTGCATACGATGGGTGAGTTGTGCTTGTCGCCAATTGGACTTTCATTAGTGAATAAACTAGCACCTGCGCGTTTAGCTTCGCTTTTAATGGCTGTTTGGTTTTTGGCCAATGCCGCAGCAAACTGGTTTGCGGGTCTCTTGGCTGGATTTTATCCTGAATCAGGCCGACCATTTCCGACGTTCTTGGGCTTTACGATCAGTAATCTGCACGAATTCTTTATGCTGTTTGTGGCGATGTCGTTAGCTGCGGGTGGATTATTACTTTTAGCCAGCAAGCCACTGCAAAAGATGATGCATGGAGTGAGGTAGTCGGAACTAAAATCAGTCCAAGCATGGCTTGGGCTGATGAGTTAAGCCACTGCAAAATACGCTTAATTTAAGCCAGCTCGGCGAGGATTTGGCTGATCAATTGTTGGGTCGCCCGCACATTGCGGTCTATCTCGGCTAACTCAGTCCCACCGGCGCATTCAATATAAAGCGGTCCGCCAAAGCCGCCTTTCACTAGCGCAGACAATGTTTGGCGAAAATCGACCAATCCTTCGCCTACCGTAATGGCGACATCGGGTCCCGCGGCTTTGATAATACAATCCTTGATGATGCCAGTTGTCAGCCATGGCAAGAGTGGTGAGATACAGTCTGCGGGATTGATTGCACCGTTGCTGTAATAGATCAGATTGGCAGGGTCAAAGCACAAACTAAACGCCGGATGGGCGATTTCCTGTTGCGCTTGCAGTAGATCCTGCAGGCTGAGTGTTATGCCACCGTGTGGTTTAAGATTAATTTGGATGCCAGCTTGCTCGGCGTGGGGGGTCACTTGGCGCATCAATTCGTAATAATCGTGACGCAAATTTAAGTCATCAATACCGCAATCCAGTAACCATTGCGCACCCAGTGCAGCCGTGTTATCGATGAGGCGTTTATATTCATCGATGGCTTTTGCTAAGCCTAACTCTGGATGGCTGTAGCCCAAGAGCATGGCAGGTTTTACGCCAGCGGCCGCTGCCGCATTTCGGGCTGCGGCGATCTCATTGCTGGTGCTGTCTGCGCTGACTGGCAGGACGTATTGATCAACACCGCTGGCACTGTAATAGACGCCGAGCTCACTGAATCCCGCTGCAGCAATCTGTTCGCAGGCCGCAGCAAATGGCAACATTTGATAGGGCCGTGTAGTGCAAGCGATGATGCTTTTCATCCTAAGCTCCGAATATGTGATTTACTTTCTGTAGGGTTTTTATCAGCTTAGAGTAATTTACACATTGGGCTAGGCATCATGTGAATCGTTAGGTATTTTTTTAGCGAATTAATTGATTGCCTTGAGCTGTATGGTTCTCCGAATGCTATCCACGTCCTTCAACGTGGCGATTCGCGGGTTCTAATCCTTCCGGGTTACGTAGCGCACGTTCGATGCGGCGCGCTAGCGCAGGCATGTCGACGCTGTGGCTAGCAGCAATCTGTTGGGCGCGATTCATAATGGGTCGAATCGCGGGGGGGAAGTTGCGACTATTGATCGCCAACACCAGGCGATTGGCACAACCATCGGCACCAATGGCGATGGCTGAGCCATCAAACACAGTACGGATTCGCTGATAATAGCTATCAAAGCGTGCGTCGCTGCCCCATAGATTGACCACCAGTACGCCATTTGGCGCCAACGCGGCACGGCAATCGTCAAAAAACTGCGCTGTTGCCAAACTTTCTGGCATCCCTTCCTTGCCATATGCATCTACTAACAAGGCATCCATCGGATTTTTACTGCGCTTGAGCTGTTGTTGTTTCAACCAGACCGCGCCATCGATACATTCAATATTCAGGCGAGAGTTGTTTTCTGGAATCGCAAAACGATCGCGTAGCGCAATCACGCCGGCGTTGATTTCGGCAACGTGAATCGTGGATTCAGGTAGGTAGTGATAACAATACTTGGCCAGCGAGCCACCACCCAAGCCGATCATGCCGATATGTTGGGTATTGCTTCGTAGCAATTCAAATGCAAGCATGCTGCGCGTATACCCAAGAACTAGGTCTTGCGGTGCACTGCGCTTCATTCGGCTTTGCACGGTGGTGAGGTCAAACATCAGCGAGACTTCTTCGCCTTCCTCGTACACAAACGGTTTTCCGCTGAGGGTTTCAGCAAATAAATCGGCAAAAGATGGGGATTCAGTAGAGGTCACGCAAGGTCGCACAGCAGGATTGGGCAAGGGCGACATCATCGCATGTTCAGACCAGATAGTAACTAGGGTGTTTCTTGCTCGCTGCTTGTCGGCATCTGGCTGCACTGTGGTTTTTAAGCCCTAGCTCACGGAAGGGGATGCTACATTTGTGATGCAACGCAGAGAAAATATACGGAGCTGAACTAAACTGGACTATCCCGTTTGCATTTAGCTAGGAATCATTGTGATTGCGCTCTTTGCGGCTCATAAAGCTGGTTTTCTGACCCCAAAACATTGGCTACCCAATATTATCGCTGGCTTGATCGTTGGCGTGGTGGCCTTGCCGCTGGGGATGGCCTTTGCGATTGCTTCAGGCGTCAAGCCAGAGCAGGGCATTTATACCGCGATTATTGCTGGCTTTTTGGTGTCGGTTTTGGGTGGTAGTCGCCTGCAAATTGCGGGGCCAACGGGCGCATTTATCGTTATTTTGTCAGGCATCACAGCCCAATACGGCGTGGTTGGTTTACAAATTGCAACGATGATGGCAGGGGTGATTTTATTATTGCTTGGCCTCGCTAAACTCGGAGGCGTGATCAAATTTATCCCCGCACCAGTAATTGTGGGTTTTACCGCAGGGATTGGCGTGATCATCTGGATTGGTCAATGGGGCCCGTTTTTTGGCCTACCGAAAGTGGTGGGTGAGCATTTCCATGAGAAATTCTGGCATACCTTGCAAGTACTGCCCGAACTGCATTGGGCGACGACCCTGCTTGCCGTTTTGAGTCTATTGCTGGTGCTGTTGACGCCAAAATTGCTGTATCTAAAAAAAATTCCCGGCCCCTTAGTGGCGATGGTTGTGGCGACGAGCTTGCAAGCGCTGTTTCATTTTGACGGTGTCGCGACGATAGGCTCGGCGTTTGGCGGCATTCCGCAAGGTTTGCCAGAATTTGCCGTGCCGCAGTTTAGCGCCAGCCAGCTCATTAGCTTAATCGGCCCCGCGTTTACGATTGCGATGTTGGGTGCGATTGAGTCTTTGCTCTCGGCTGTTGTCGCCGATGGGATGGCCGGAACGCGACATGATTCGAATCAAGAACTGATTGGTCAAGGGGTTGCAAACATCATTACGCCCCTATTTGGTGGCTTTGCCGCGACGGGCGCGATTGCGCGTACTGCGACCAATATTCGCAATGGCGGCACCAGCCCGTTGGCGGGAATTTTTCATGCGATTACTTTACTACTGATTATTTTGTTTCTAGCCCCGCTGGCCGCGTCGATTCCCCTCGCTGCATTGGCGGCGACTTTGTTTGTGGTGGCGTGGAATATGAGCGAGGTGAAGCATTTTATTCATATGCTCACGCATGCGCCGCGCGCAGATGTCGCAATTTTATTGATTACTTTTTTGCTCACTGTCTTTGCTGATCTGGTCGTGGCCGTCAATATTGGGGTGATTTTGGCGACGCTGCATTTCTTGCGCCGGATGTCGATGTCGGTGGAAGTCTTGCCACAAGATGAGCGACAAATCGGTGTGGAGTTGATTCAGCAAGGATTGATGAAATTGCCAGAGGGCGTGTTGGTTTACGCGATTGAAGGGCCGTTTTTCTTTGGCGCGGTCGAGAATTTTGAGCGGGTCTTGGCTGAGACACATACCGACCCCAAAGTATTGGTGATTCGTTTGCTTCGGGTTCCCTTTGTTGATATGACGGGTTTGCAAGCGCTGGATGAGGCAATTGGCGAGTTGCGAGCGCGCGGCGTAAAAGTATTACTGTGTGAAGCCA
>CAUPHX010000301.1:0-4105 GCA_963511125.1 uncultured Deefgea sp.
CAATTTCTTGATATGATTTGGTTGGATGACGGCTTGGCGATGAATACCATCGAAAGTTATCGCCGCGATTTAATGATTTGGGCGACCTGGCTGCACGCCGAAGGCCAACAGACGTTGCTCACGGCGAACCGAGATGCGATGCAGGCATTTATGGCTAGGCAATCGCGGGATATGAAAGCGGCAACGCTCGCGCGGCGCATGGCTAGTCTGCGAAAATTCTATCGCCACGCGGTATTGAATGCCCAAATTACGGTTGATCCAAGTGCGGAATTAAGTTCGCCGCGACGAGTGAGGCCACTACCGAAGGCATTATCTGAAGAGCGTGTCGAGGCCTTGCTCGCCGCGCCTAATCTGGCAACCCCGGCAGGAATCAGAGATCGGGCGATGCTTGAGTTAATGTATGCAACCGGTTTACGAGTGACAGAGCTAGTCACTTTGTCGGTGAATGAGGTTTATTTACGCGAGAAATACATTCGCGTTGTGAATGGCAAGGGTGGCAAGCAGCGTTTAGTGCCCATTGGCGACTGGGCCGCAGATTGGGTGGCGCGGTATTTGTCAGAGTCACGTTTGTTATTGATTAAGCAAGCGAGTGAAAGTTGTTTGTTTATTAACCAACGTGGCGAGCCTTTAACACGGCAAGGCTGCTGGTTTATTATTAAACAGTATGCTGAGTTGGCGCAGATTCCTGCTGAGTTGCTCAGCCCGCATGTATTGCGGCACGCGTTTGCCACGCATTTGCTGAACCATGGTGCCGATTTACGTGTGGTACAGATGCTACTCGGTCATTCTGATATAACGACGACACAAATTTACACTCAGGTCGCCGTCGCCCGTTTGAAATCGCTGCATCAAACACATCATCCGCGCGGCTAGCGGGTTCAGTTTTATGCATTAATCGGGTAAGCTTCGGTGGTCGTCAAATCAATGACGTTTAATTTTGGAGATCTCTATGTTTGATGCAACAGTAATTGCTAAGTACCAGGATTTAGCCATGAGCTATGTGGCTGAATTTGGTGTGAAAATTTTGGCGGGTATTGCATTTTGGGTTATTGGTCGTTGGCTAATCGGCGTGGTTGCTCGCTTTGTGCAGGCAGGGTTGTCGCGACAAAAAGTCGATCCAACAGTGCTACGCTATGTGGGTTCAGCGATTTCAGTGCTGCTCAATGTGCTATTGGTGATTGGCATTTTGGGTTACTTCGGCATCCAAACCACCACCTTTGCAGCCTTGCTGGCGGCAGTTGGTTTAGCGGTGGGTATGGCGTGGTCAGGTCTGTTGGCTAATTTTGCGGGAGGCGTATTTTTGGTAGTGTTACGCCCATTCAAAGTGGGCGATATGATCACGGCCGGTGGTGTTACCGGTACGGTGCATGAGTTGGGCTTGTTCTCGTCGGTCATTATGACGTCGGATAATATTATTACCTACGTAGGCAATAATAAAATCTTTAGCGACAATATCCAAAACTATACTGCGACTGAATTTCGCCGTGTTGACTTAAAAGCTCAGCTGTCAGGTGCGGCGGATATCCCAAGCGCAATTGCCTTGTTAAAAGAGAATATCGCCAAGATTCCAAATGTGAAAGTTGAGCCTGCGGTGTTGGTAGAGATTCTTGAGTTTCAAGCCGTTGGTCCCGTGTTGGCAGTTCGTCCGTTTTGCCACAATGACAATTATTGGCAAGTGTATTTCGACACCAATAAAGTGATTATGGATACTTTGGCGGCATTCCCAGCGCCAATGCCAACGCAAGTAGTGATTCAAAAGTAATTCATGTACTTCCAATAAAAAACCCGCTTTCGCGGGTTTTTTATTATGGGCGTGCTGATAAGGGTATTAGGCTGTAGCCTTTTCTAGCTCATGCAGTTGAAGCAATACCTTGCCTTCTGCATCAATATCGATGGTGACTTCGCCGCCGTTAGTTAATCGACCAAACAGTAACTCATCCGCCAACGCTTTGCGAATGGTGTCTTGAATCAATCGCGCCATTGGGCGGGCGCCCATTTGCGGATCGAAGCCATGTTTGGCCAAATAGTCTTTCAGTGCATCAGAGAAATGCGCTTCAACTTTTTTCTCGTGCAATTGCGCTTCCAATTGCATCAAGAATTTCTCCACCACTTGCAGAATAATCTCGTGCGTCAATGAGGCGAACGGGATGATCGCATCGATTCGGTTACGGAATTCAGGCGTAAACATGCGCTTGATTTCTTGCATCTCATCGCCGACTTCTTTCTTATTCGTGAAGCCAATCGCTGATTTATTCAGCATTTCAGCGCCAGCATTGGTGGTCATAATAATCACTACATTGCGAAAATCTGCTTTGCGGCCATTATTATCGGTCAAAGTGCCGTGATCCATCACTTGCAACAACACGTTGTAAATATCCGGATGCGCTTTTTCGATCTCGTCCAGCAGCAAAATCGAATACGGATGTTTGTTCACCGCTTCGGTCAGTAAACCGCCTTGCTCATAACCGACATAGCCCGGAGGCGCACCGATCAAACGGCTGACTGCATGACGCTCCATGTATTCCGACATATCAAAACGAATCAGCTCAATGCCCATCGTGAATGCCAATTGCCGCGCCACTTCGGTTTTGCCGACGCCAGTTGGGCCAGAGAACAAGAACGAACCAATCGGTTTGAGTGGATTACCCAAACCTGCCCGCGACATTTTGATCGACGTGGCAAGCACTTCAATCGCTTTCTCTTGGCCGAACACGACATTGCGTAAATCACGCTCGAGTGTTTTGAGGGTGTCTTTGTCGTTGCTCGATACTGATTTTGGTGGAATACGGGCGATTTTCGAAATAATGTCTTCGATTTCGCCTTTGCCGATGGTTTTCTTTTGTTTCGAGCGCGGTAAGATTTTTTGCGCCGCTCCCGCTTCGTCGATTACATCGATGGCTTTGTCAGGTAAGTGACGATCATTGATGTATTTAGCCGAAAGCTCAGCAGCCGTGGTCAGTGCCGCTTGCGTATATTTCACGCCGTGATGTTGCTCGAATTTATCTTTCAAACCTTTCAGAATTTCAATGGTTTGCTCGATGCTCGGCTCTAGCACGTCGATTTTTTGGAAGCGACGCGATAGTGCATTGTCTTTCTCAAAAATGCCGCGATATTCGCTATACGTCGTTGCGCCGATGCATTTAAGCGTACCGTTGGATAGCGCTGGTTTGAGCAGGTTGGACGCATCGAGCGTACCGCCCGAAGCTGCGCCTGCACCCACTAGCGTATGGATTTCGTCGATAAACAAAATCGCATTACGTTCTTCGCCCAATTGTTTGATGACGGCTTTGAGGCGTTGCTCAAAATCACCACGGTATTTGGTCCCCGCTAGCAGCGCACCCATATCCAGCGTATACACCGTCGCATCGGCCAAAATATCTGGGACTTCACCTTCCACGATACAGCGCGCCAAGCCTTCAGCAATCGCCGTTTGACCCACGCCCGATTCACCAACTAGCAGTGGGTTGTTTTTGCGGCGGCGGCAAAGGATTTGAATCACACGCTCAAGTTCGGCGTCGCGGCCAATCAATGGGTCGATTTTGCCTGCCAGCGCTTGCTCGTTCATGTTTTGGGTGTAGCTATCCAACGCTTTACCTGCGCTGCTTTCGCTTTCGCCGTCTTCCGCTGGTTCTGAGCGTGGTGTAGCAGGTTGGCTGCTCGCTGCCTTGCTGATGCCGTGTGCGATGTAATTAACCACATCAAGGCGCGTAATGCCTTGTTGGTGCAAGAAATAAACCGCGTGGCTGTCTTTCTCGCCAAAAATGGCAACCAGCACGTTCGCACCCGTGACTTCTTGTTTGCCAGAAGAGTGCACGTGCAAAATCGCGCGTTGGATCACGCGTTGAAAACCAATCGTTGGCTGAGTTTCGACTTCAGCCGTTCCCGACACGACAGGGGTGTGCTCGGTGACAAAGTCACTGAGTTGGCGGCGTAATTCATCCAAATTCGCGCCACACGCTTTGATCACTTCGATCGCAGAAGGGTTGTCGAGTAGGGCCAGTAGTAAATGTTCCACGGTAATGTATTCGTGGCGCTTTTGCCGTGCATCCATGAATGCCATGTGCAGGCTAACTTCGAGTTCTTGGGCGATCATTGGTTCACCTCC
>CAUPHX010000302.1:0-4091 GCA_963511125.1 uncultured Deefgea sp.
CATTTGAACTGGCGCAAAGCCTCGGCGAAGTCGCCACCAAACAGCTCGCCGACACCATCGAAACGGGTGAGAACGAGCAAACCATCAAACCCGACAACAGCAACGGCGAAAAGCACAAAACCGGCCACCTGCACCACCACGTCCACGCCGCAAAAAGCTGGGAATCGGGCAGCAACACCGATACAGATGGCAAAACCAAATCCGAAGAGCAAGCAGGCCAACAACCGCTATTAATGATCCACGGCCAAGACGGACTCGCACTGACCACGCCACAAAGCCTAACGCAAACCGCCAGTAGCAATATCGATCAAGTTACCCAGCGAGACCACAACCAAACCACTGGGCGGCGCTGGATTCACAACGTCGGCCAACACATCAGCCTGTTTGTGAGTGGCGTGAAAGACAGCATCGCGCTGAAACTGATCGCAGCAAAGGGAAAAGTCCAAGTTCAGGCGCAGAGTGATGACGTGGAGATTACAGCGGATAAAAACGTCAAACTCACCGCGATCAAAGGCCAGAATCTATTCAACGCCAAGCAAGAAATCCTACTCACCGCCGGTGGTGCGTATATCCGCATCAAAGGCGGAAAAATCGAACTGCACGCGCCGGGCAAGGTGAGTTTTAAAGGCGGCAGCCATGATTGGAGTGGGCCGAAGAGTATGCAATTAAGTCCTGCCAAGATGCCATATGTACATAATTCTATCGAAAGCGATAAACAAATATTACAGATGCATTGGTCATACGGTGATAAATTCGAGCCTATTTCAACGGAGTCAAGGCATAGTGTAGATATGAATTTGCATGTGCATACAATAAATTATGCTGCCGGTGAGATTGTAGAAGTTGTAATCAAGCAACTGAATGGCGATTTGCTATGCCTAAGAGATAAAGAAATAGTTTTGTCCGGAGCCGTTGATGAAAACGGGATTGTTGTTTTTGGGAGGGTATTTGAAAATCAGACTACGAATATCTATGGGTGATTTTTGTTATTAATTTTTTGTATTTTTTATTTGCGATAAATAATAAAATTACTAGATAAGCAGCAATGCGAAATCAAATGGAGAGTTTTCCATTTCTGCTATTTAGATAGCACTTGCTGATTGGCTTTTGCGCGAAACGGGCTTTGTTTTTTCATTCAGTAGCAACGAACTACTTATACTGGAGGTCATATGGGATGTAATATTGTGGCAGTAGCAAAAGATAAATCTGCTCACTGCATCGTAAATAGGCCAAGATGGAAAGATACACTGCGATTCTATCAATACCTAGCTGACAACCTAAGTACACACGAATTATTTGTGGAGCTATTTGGAGAGGATTATAACCGAGATAAATTTGGGAACTCTTGTGCAGCCAGAGTATCACTGGCCTTATTAAGTGCAGGGGTAAATAATGTTGGTAGTGATTATCGTGCTACGCACGGAAAGTTCATAGGAACAGGAGTTACTGTTTCTGCTGAGGGGATGCGTAAACTTCTTGCTAAAATGTGGGGCAAACCCGAGGTTCCAATTTTTAAAACAAATTCAACCACAACACTCGATGATTTAAAACGTGAGATTGAGGGAAGAAAGGGGGTTTTCTCATTTTTATCTAGCGATAGAAAAGATTTTGGAGCTTCTGGGCACATTACGCTTTGGGATGGAAATGGTGTCATTAGCGGTAGAAAGTATCTTAACCATGCCTATGCAAATGGTAATGTCGGAGATGTATGTTTATGGGAACTAAAATAAGTACGACTCTTTTTAATTGCAATATAATTACTTATCTTTTTTTGTTTTTCATGAGTATTGCGGCTCATGGTAATGGATTGACTCCTCAATCCGATGAGAAAAACAGAATAGCTGTTATTCAGAAATTTGAGCAAGATGATCGCTCTTTTCAAGAATATGCATTACTGGGTAAATTGCAATGCTATAGCAATGTTTTGGGATTGAAGGCGAAATATTCAGGCGATAGTGAGTTGTACTTAAGTGCATCAACAAAAATGTATAATGATCGATCCCCTTTTTTGAGAATGTTTAAAGATAAGTCCATAAAAGATAGCCTTTCTAACCATGAAAAAGCTGAGACAGTCAAAGCGATAAACATAAATAAAATGTCAACTGTGGAGTCCTACTATCATCGTCGGACAAAAAGCTGCGAGGATGTATTTGATATTAAGAGCAAAAAATTGCATGAGCATTTCTTGAAGCTAGTAAGGAATACTGCGAGTTACAGGGACGCCACGGAGGGACTCGAAATGGATGATATTTTGAATATGAGAAGGGATTACTTAAATAAGTATTTAATTGATGTCGATGGTGAAAGTTGCCCACGAAATTCTAACTGCTGATTAACAATGATTCTGGATGACGACTTACTGAAAAAATGGGCCGATGAATATCGGGCGGGGGATTTTAAGCTGCCCGAGATTTACCACGGCGATGAAGACGATGGCACCGAGATCTGGCGGCATTGGGGTGTGCAAATTGGTCTGAGCTTGTATTTTTATGAAGAAGATACACTGGCCAAGCGCGAAACGATTTGCCAGCTCGCGGAAGCGTTTCAAGCGCTTACGGATAATGCATTGCAACTAGTCAATTTTGGTCGGGGTGGCGCGCATACACTTGGCAGCAAATATGGCTTGATTCGCGGCGAAAAAGGAAACTGGAATCCTGATGAGTCTTTTTATCTTAAATTGTCGTCGGGGCAAAATCGTGCCACGCGACTTGAATCAACTGCATTTTATTTCTCCGGATGTGTAAATAAAATAAATAGTCAACAGCGATTTGAAATGCGCTATCCGCCATATAGCTATCTGCGTTTGCAATGCCCAGAGGCCTGGTTTGCAGAAACAAAGAATCACACCGCTTTACTGTCCTTGTTTCGCCGTGCCATTGTCGAGCTGAAGGCCGAGCAAGGTTACGGTGGCCTGAGTTGGAGTATGCCGATCGACATTGGCTGCACGTCTGATTTTGAATATACCGAGCATTATTTTGCCCAGCAGTTTTATGGCATGGACATCGACAAACCATCGGATATGACCGATGGGCATGGCAGTTGCTGGCCGCTGGAATGCGGCATGCGCTCACCATCTTGGATTACCGTAGTCGGGCCCACGCAGCTGGCGAAGATGGGAGGGCATGATGTCATTAATACGGCTTTGGCTGAAACGCAGGGCGTCTCCAGCCAAGCCATTGGTGATGCACTCTGGCTACAAGATGGCGAATTCCCTCAGCTTTATCCTGTCGAGCAAGGCATTCCTGAATCAATGACGACCATCGCTGAAGCGATCAAACCCTTGCGCGCCGAAACACTGAAGTTGATTAGCTACCCACGCTGGGATGGTGATGAAGAGATCGACCATGTGTTTTTTGATTTGGATAAATGCCGCCGCTGGCTGGCTCGCTTTGATCGGAATGGCGACTGGCCGAGCGCTGAACAGCGCTTTTGGCAGCCGTCACCAGATTATCTTACCGAACAGATCGTACGCGTTTTCGCGGGAGAGGCTTGCGCCCACACTGGTTACTGGTACACACCCGCCAAGCAAAACAGCCGCACACTATTCAAGCAAGGCGACGTGATGCCCGACTTCCCCGACTCCAGCTACGGCGCGACGATTTGGTATTGGGATCAAAATCAGGATTGAGGTAGTCGCTCTTTAACAATTGAAAGCCATCAAACAAAGCCGGAGCAATTCGGCTTGTGTTTACCTGCTGGCATATTTCTACCTAGACCTTTGACTTGTGAGCGTATATGGGCGCTGCATACCAATGGCCTTGGTGCGCAAGATAAGCCAGCTGAAGCATTTGAAAAGTGGTCTTACATCATCGGTGAAAATAAGAAAAGGCAAAGTAAAAAGCAAACACCTTACGCTTCGCTCATTGATTTTTACCGCGATGACCCCAAACGCAGCAATATGGATTGATAATGAAAATAACGCTGATGGCATTATTTGCCCTAACCGTATTGTCTGCTTGCAACCAGAGCACACCACCAGAAACCAAGTACAAGGAACGCCAATTGGATCAACTTGACACTATCAAGGCCAAGTTGGCCTTTACCTGCGCCTACGAGAAAGACCGCTTGCCAGCGCTCAATCCAGACGCCGA
>CAUPHX010000303.1:0-4060 GCA_963511125.1 uncultured Deefgea sp.
CACTGAGTTGATAGGTACTTAAGGCATTCAATGGCTTGCTTTGAATTCGAACACTGACATCATTTAAGGTAATAGTTTGATTAGTCGGATTGTAAATCTCGAACCAACTACCCTGTCCTGTTGGATCAGCAGCAACTTCATTGATAATCAAATAAGTTAAAGCACTCGGCGCAGTACTCGGCACTGGGGACGATGTAACAACTGGCGTTGCGTTTGGCGTCACCACTGGTGTAGTTGATGGCGTAACTGAAGTTGGTACAGTGGTCGGTTTCGTGCTAGGTACCGGCGTCGAACTACTACACTTATCCAATCTTTGCCACGGTTTGGCACCACCATTATTGAGTGCTGGATCTTCACCTTGAGTCCACCATTTAGCTTGATACGTTATGCCATCATGCTGCACTTTTGCGCCAGTGACATAAGTAAGCGTAGCATCCCATTTTGCGGCACAAACACTCACAGGTGGCGTCGTAGTTGGCGTCAGTACCGGCGCAGTCGTCGGAGTAGTTGTAGGCACAAACGTCGGTGCTGGTACAATTGTTGCTGTCGGCAATGCCGTTGGAGTTGCGATCGGGCTTAAGGTTGCCGATGGCTTAGGGCTAACAGAAGGCGAAATTGTAGGGGTTATCGTCGGCGCCAAGGTTGATGTAGTTTGTGGCGTAGCACTCGGCACAGCGGTGACCAATGACGAGCAAGCCCCTACTAAGGCCCAAACCTGACCTGCGGTTGAGTTGCTTAATGGACTCTCACCCAGCGTCCACCATTTAGCGCGATAGGTATTCCCCTTGAATACAACTGTTTGTCCTGCGGTATACTCATGTGCTGCCAACCAAGAATCAGTGCACAACGCAGCAGAAGCCGTCATCGACCAAGCTCCCGAAACTACAAAAACCAAACCAATAGCAATTTTATTTAATTTCATCTTTCGTTAAAACCCAATATTGACCAAATTAGCTAACCAGAACAGTCAAGCAACGGCGCAAATAGTCTCATACGGGTTATTACGTACTCAATCAAAAACTTACTACAAATAAATATAAATTTACACTTTGCAATAAATAATCCATAAAAATCAAAACATCACCTTACTCCATGCACAACCAAGCCTAATGAATAGCGTAACCACACTAATTACTCCAAGACTCAATTTGCAAACGCTGAGCTAAACCCGATTGCCGCACCACGCCTTTTCGGCTGGCGCTGGCGATCACGGACTCCTCACCCCATAGACTCACTTTATTTCGTGCCCGCGTAATGGCGGTATAAACCAACTCTCGACTCAACAAACTGCTTGCGCCGTCGACAGGGCTTGGCAAAAGCAATAAAACATGGCCAAACTCAGAGCCTTGCGATTTGTGTACCGTCATCGCAAACGCCGTTTCTACCGCAGGCAAGCGCGCGGGAGCGATCGAGCGAGTTCCACCGTCAGACGTCGGAAAGTGCACCCACAACTTGCCATTCTCATCGGGCAAAGTCAGGCCAATATCGCCGTTATACAGTTCTAAATCATATAGATTTTGTGGCACCAGCACGGGTCTGCCGGCGTACCAAACTTGGTCGCTACTGCGCAGCCCTCGTTTCACCAGCTGAGTTTCAATGGCGGAGTTCACCCGAGAAACACTGGCCGCGCCGTTACGAATTGGGCTCAACACCCGAAAAGCATCAAACGCGTTGAATACATCACCCGCACGAGCCTTGCTACTCACAGCAGCAAAATACGCGTCAAAGCCAACCATGATCGGCGCAATTAAATCCTGCTGCGCTGGATTACTGCCGTACCACGTGAGCGGCGCCTTGTCTGTTTGGGTGCTGCTTGCGAGTAACTCACTGAGTTTACGCAAATCCCCCCGATTGATCGCGCGCGCCAACTCACCGATCACCCCCGAAAACCGATAGCTTTTTTGCAAAGTCATCACATGATCGCCAAGGCGAGACTCAGAAAATCCGGCTTCAATTCGCTGTCCAGTGAGATTGGATAGCTGCGCAGAAAACTGGGATGACAAGCCCGCGCCGGCACACAAGTCGCCCATCACCGCGCCCGCCTCAACGGACGACAATTGATCTTTGTCACCCAATAAAATCAGCCGCCCATGCGGAGGTAGCGCGTCAACCAATTTACTCATCAAGGCCAAATCAATCATCGACGCCTCGTCCAGCACCAGCACATCGAGCACCAAAGGCTGCGCTGCATTGTGGCGAAACTGTACCGAATTAAATCGACTGCCCAGCAAGCGATGCAAGGTCACCGCCACATCGGGTATTTGTGCGGCGATTTCACTCGACAACAGACCTTGCGCGATTAACTCAGCCTTTCCTTTGCCAATCGCTTCTTGCATCCGCATCGCCGCTTTGCCAGTTGGCGCGGCCAAACCGATATGCAACGCCGATTTGGACGTCATTTGCAGCAAAGCCAACAATTTGACCAAGGTTGTCGTTTTTCCCGTACCAGGGCCACCACTAATCACCGTCAAACGCTGATGCAGCGCCGCGGCAACGGCCACTTTCTGCCAATCTGGATTTTCTTGGCTAGCCGCAAAAAACGCCGCGAGATGCGTTTTCAATATTTGCGCATTGGGCGCCGCCACCTTATCAGCGGCCAGTGCTAATAATTGCTCCGCCAAGCGCGATTCATACTGATGGTAGCGCGCCAAATAGAGCCGCTGCTGCGATACAATCAGCGGGGTAAAATGACCGGCCTCACCGGCTAAGCCACTAGCCAGCCACGCTGCAATGTCCGTTCCGCTGGGAATCGCAACACACACATCGCCGCGCTCACTGGCTTTGGCCAGCTCGCCAGCCAAGCCCAATAAATCGGCCGGTGCATCTGGATTTTTTCGGCGCAACAACTGAACTAAAGCGCTCGGAAAATCGATTACTGGAGCAGAAACCGCAATGATGTCGTTCATTGCTCAGCTCCTAAACCCAGCGTTGCATTTAAAGCCTCAATCAATTTAAAGCTAGGTATATCTTTGTAGACTCCGCAATCAGAATTATTCACTGACATACCCCTAATAAACAAATACAGCACCCCACCAAAATCACGCTGATAGTCATACGCTTCACCCATTCGGGCCTGCATGTGACGATGCCATGCACACACATAGAGCAAATATTGTAAGTAATAGTGCGAATCGCTCATGACTTCAATTAACGGTTCTGCCGAGTAATGCTCCAAATGGTCGCCCAAATGATTCGATTTATAATCAGCAATAAAGTATTGCCCTTGCCAAAAGAACACCAAATCAACAAAACCATTCAAATATCCAGCAAACTTCTCGGTCTTTAAACGCTGTGCGGCGGCGATAAAACGCGGCTCGACATTAAATTCAGGCTTGGCTAGCACGCGGCAAAACGCCGCAATATCAATGGTTTTGCCGCCGAGCAAGAACTGCCATTCATTTAAGCGCTGCCGCGCACTCAATTGATTTAAGCTGAACTCGCCTTGCGGCAAAGTTATTTTTGCATTGAGTACATCCAGCAACCACGCTGCCGTTTCTGCCGCGGTATTTTCTGAGAGCGGCAAGCCTGATTTCAGCATTTGCTTTTCGACGTTCACCACCAATCCGGCCAACAAGGCCGCATCACCTCGGCTAAAGTCTTCCGTTTCTAACACTGCATGCAATGTCGTTCCAGCCTTGCTGCCTCTCGCAAAGTTAAATCGCATTTGATCCGGCTGATTACGCTGCGCAGAATCCAGCATACTTGGCAGCAGCGTATGAGCGTCATGATCTGCACCGACCTCAGCCAAAGCCTCGTTGGCACCATACGTACGCGTGAGAGAAGTAAAACTCGCTAAGCGCCAGTTAGCAGCCAAACTCCATGGCGCGCCGTCAAAGCGTTGCGATAATTGCCCTAACAGCAAATCGGCGGCATTCGTGACTTGCCCCTTAAATCGCTGCGCTGATGGCAAATCACTGATGGTAAGCGCAGCAGACATGCCCTGCCCCAAGCGCTCAAAAGCGGTGCTAATTTTGGCGAGGCTCAAGTCTTTTAGCTGCCCTCGAAAAGACTCGCCCGCCTCATCGCGTAATAATTGAGTCAGTGGTGCGTTTTTGACGAC
>CAUPHX010000304.1:0-4045 GCA_963511125.1 uncultured Deefgea sp.
ATAGGGAAAGAGCTGATACTGTGCGTCGGTATAGTCGATCTCACAGCTAAGTGGCTTATCCTTGAGCAAAACTGCAATACCAAATGGGCTATCGTCCCACGCGGCACAACCATAAGGCAACGCGCGCTGTAGCTTGGGTAAATGAGCCTGCCACATCGGCGTCGCCTCGGTCAGTAAAACCACATCCGCCTGCTGCGCCAACAACCACTGCTCAGTCGCTTGGTATTCGGTATTACTGAACAAAACATTCATCGCAATCGCACGAAATGGGCCGATCTGATAGCGATTACTTTCGGTATCTTCCGATGACAAAGCCATCCACAGCTGCACCACCAAGATCGTTGCAATCAGTAACAAGCCCATCCGCCAGCGCGGCAAAAAAATCGCACCGAGCACGATGCTGACGAGATAAAACGGCAAAAAGTGGCTGAATAATTCTAATCGCCAATCCTTGGCAGCAAAACTCCCCAATCCAGCGCCAATTAACGACAAAATCAAAATCACGCGGCTATAACGACCCCAGATCGGCGCTTGCATCAGCGTGCGGAATTTAGCGCGCAACATGCGACAACTGCGCGTCGATTTGTTTGGCAACCACCGCCGCTTGGCCTTGCGTCAGCAAAATATTCGGATATTCTGGTTGCGTCATATCACCAATTGCAAACACGCCGTCACGCAACTCGCCTGCGGCGGTGCTTAGCACTGGAAAGGCGCTCAGTTGCGTTGAGGGCTGATAGCCAAAGTAGACTGCGGCGTAATCGTACTGCTCACCCTGTACGACAACACCATTTACCGTCGCGGCGAGTTGTATTTGATCGCAAGCCGTTTTAATCACAATCGCTGAATTTTGCCGTAGTAGCTGCAATAAAGCGGCTGATACGCGCAAATTACCGCGCACTAGCATCGTCACCGCAGCGCCCATTTCAGCCAAAATCAGCGCATGATCAGCGGCATTGTCGCCACCACCCAATACAGCCACGCGTTGTCCGGCTGCAATATGCGCGATTTTTTGCAGCCCCGCACCGACGATCACTCGCTCCGACGCTGGATATGGCGAAAATGGCGTCGCGCCGCAGGCAAACACCAGTTTTTTGGCATGAATCAATTCGCCATTGCTCAAGTGGCAGACAAAATCAACCGGACTTAAATCAGCCACTACACTCACCGCGCTCAACTGCGTACCCAAGGCGCAATGCGCCGCATCAAGCTGCGCCACCATCGCCGCTAGATAATCGCGCCCCGAAATCTCGGACTGCCCCGGAATCCATTTCAAAATATATTGGCTATTGGCCAGCGGCCCGCCCAAAGTCGCTTCGCGCTCGACCATACACCAGCTGCGCCCCAGCCCTGTGAGCCACTGCGCCAGCGTCAGCCCGCCGATACCGCCGCCGATAATTAATACATCGACCTTACGCTCTACCATTTCGCCATCACTCATCTTATTCATCCAATACGCCTAGACGGAACTACGCCGTCAATGCGGCCAACAATGCTAAAATTGCGCCACCCTTTTCTCGACGCCAGCCCAAATGACGCCCCAACAAGTCCAACTACCCGCCCCATCGCCTGAAGCCCTGATCGCCAGCCAAACGCTCTGCCAGCACATTGCCGAGCACATTGATGCCGCCGGCGGCTGGATTTCTTTTGCCGACTATATGCGCCACGCGATGTACACGCCGGGCTTGGGCTATTACAGTGGCGGCGCGACCAAATTTGGTGGCGCGGGCGATTTTGTCACCGCACCTGAAATTTCACCACTGTTTGGCGGCAGCGTCGCCGCGACCGTGGCGCATGTACTGGCTGAATCGAGCGGAGACCCACTTGCAATTGGCGCAAGCCATGCTTTAGAAATTGGCGCAAGCCAAGTACTCGAAATCGGCGCGGGCACCGGCCAACTCGCCGCGCAGATTTTAGCTGAACTCGAGCGGCGCAACGCGCTGCCGGAACACTATGCCATTTTGGAGCTATCCGGCCAACTGCGCGAGCGCCAACGCCAAACTTTGCACACTTTAGTGCCGCATTTGGTAGAAAAAGTGATCTGGCTCGATGAATTACCGCGTGACTTTGTCGGCGTCATGCTAGGCAATGAAGTGCTCGACGCGATGCCGTGTGAGCTGGTGCAGTATTCTGCTGGGAATGGTGCTGATGGAGAATGGCAACAACGCGGCGTAACGGTGAGCCAGCATGGCTTTGCGATGGCCAATCGCCCCATCAGTAACCCGCTACTTGCCGCCGCCTGCGCGCCGCTGCCGCAAATCCCGCTCTACACCAGCGAAATCCACCTCGAAGCGCAAGGCTTTATCGCCGCGCTGGCGCAAAGCCTCAAACGCGGCATGATTTTATTGCTCGACTATGGCTTCCCGCAGCGCGAGTATTACCACCCAGAGCGCAGCATGGGCACGTTGATCGGCCACTATCGCCACCACAGCATCCACGACCCGTTCTTTTATCCAGGGCTGACCGATTTGACTTGTCACGTTGATTTTTCTGCGATGTATACAGCTGCAGATATTAATGAACTTAACCTAGAAGGCTATACCTCACAAGCCAGCTACTTGCTTGACGCCGGCATTTTGAATTTGGCCGAACAATTACCGGTCGAAAGCATCGATTACATGAAAACCGCCGCCGCCATCCAAAAGCTCACCACCAGCGCCGAGATGGGCGAGATTTTTAAAGTGATTGCGTTTTCCAAAGGACTAGAGGGAGATACTGCACCGGGCTTACGCGGCAGAGACCGTTCTGGCGAGTTGTAAACCTCGCCACCTTGCTCGACGAACTGTCATCTAAAGTGTGTATTTTGCTGGGCAATCTATGGTTTGCGCGGCGCATTGCGTACCATGCCTAAATCCACACTGATCGACAACCTCCGCTTGAGCAAGGACTCACTGTGCACAAAGTTTCATTGCTGATTCGAATCAGCCGCCTCATCCAGTTTGTATTGCACGTCATCTACGGCATGTTCATGGTGCGCTTTCACTTCCCCACAATGAGCGAGCAAGCCAAGCTGCTTAAAACGCAACTTTGGTCGCAGCAATTAGCGAAAAAGCTGGGTTTTAGCCTCAAAATTTTTGGCTCCGCCACCGCACTGCATCCAGCCAATCATCTGATCATCTCCAATCACAGCTCTTGGTTTGATATTTTTGCGATTAATAGCGTCACTGTGGCGCGCTTTGTTGCCAAATCGGAAGTGCAGCATTGGCCGGTCGTTGGCATGCTGTGCAAAGGCGCCGGCACGGTGTTTATCGACCGCGACAAAGTGCGCGATGCGCAGCGCGTCAACAACAACATCAGCAGCGCGCTCAATAATAATGAATGCCTCGCCTTCTTTCCCGAAGGAACAACAACCAACGGGCAAGAATTGCGCCCGTTTAAAGCCTCGCTAATCCAAAGTGCGTTTGAAACCAATGCGACGATTCAACCAATCTATCTGCGCTATACCAATGGATTAGGCCAGTATTCGCTTGATGCGGCGTATATCGACGATATGAGCATCACCGATTCGCTATGGCTCATCGCCAGCTCGCGCCAGCTCTGCATCGAAATTCACTTTCTGGAGCAATTGACGCCTGAGGGACACGATAGACGGACGTTGAATAAAGAAGTGGAGGCGATGATTCGCGCCAAGCATGAGAGTTTGATGGGTGCGGCGGAGTTGCAGCGGCAAGGCAGCACGCAGGGTATGGATGGGACGGTTGCATCGACGAATTGAGGCCGAGCCAGATGAGTATTGCCTTGTAGGCTTTGATTATAAAGAGCTACATGGCAATACATCGAAGTGTGTTAAGCGAAGCGAATTGCACCCCGTTTTTCTTTAACCCAAACGTCACTGTTTTTCCACGCTGAGTCACGCTCATGCCGCGTGGCACCTACCTTTCTTTGCTTCGCCAAAGAAACGTAGGCCAAAGAAAACAAGGGTATGGTTCACACTCATAGGTAACACTTTTATTCAAACACATAGGTAACACTTCTCTGGTCTGTGATGCATACAACCGGAGCACGCTATGTCGTGGAATGAGGTGAGACCGATGGACGAAAAAGTGAG
>CAUPHX010000305.1:0-4044 GCA_963511125.1 uncultured Deefgea sp.
GGGGCTACTGGAGCCTCATCAGCACCAAACTGAAGCTGAGCGCGCATTGGGGACGCAATAGAGCCAATGGCCTTCTCGCGAACTGCATGTGAAGCCAAAATAAAACCCCGCCAAAAAAGACGGGGTTTGTCATCAATCTGAGACAGCCTAGGCTGTCTTTTTTGTGTGCGATCAATTTAAACAATCAATCGTTTCGTTCCACTTGGCTTACATCGCGAATTGCGCCGGTGTCGGCGCTGGTGGTCATCGCAGCGTAGGCGCGTAGAGCTGCGCTGACAAAGCGCTCACGACTGACGGGTTTCCAAGCATCTTTACCACGGGCATTCATGGCGGTGCGGCGAGATGCGAGTTCTTCGTCGCTGACCATGAGTTGAATGCGTCGCGTTGCGATGTCGATTTCGATGATGTCGCCGTGCTCAACGAGGCCGATCGTGCCGCCTTCGGCGGCTTCAGGGCTGGCGTGGCCGATGGATAGTCCGGATGTGCCGCCCGAGAAACGACCGTCAGTCAGTAGGGCACAGTACTTGCCCAAGCCTTTTGATTTTAGGTAAGACGTTGGGTAGAGCATCTCTTGCATGCCGGGGCCGCCTTTCGGGCCTTCGTAGCGAATCACGACGACTTCGCCGGCTTTCACTTCGTCATTCAGGATGCCAGCAACTGCGTCATCTTGGCTTTCGTAAACTCGTGCTGGGCCTTTGAAGATCCGAATGGTCGATGTCGGTACGCTGGTGGTGTAGCGTAGTTGATCGACTTCAAACATGCTCTCGTCCACACCGGCTGTTTTTACGATGCAGCCGCGTTCGGCGATGTTGCCGTAAAGTACCGCAATGCCGCCGTCTTGCGAGTAGGCGTTTTCTTTGTTGCGGATGCAACCATTGGCGCGATCAAGGTCAAGCTCAGGCCAGCGCATGCTTTGGCTGAACGCAATGGTGGTCGCAACGCCGCCAGGTGCGGCACGGTACATCAAGTGCGCAAGGCTGTCGGGTGAGTTTTTAACGATATCCCATTGATCAAGTCCTTCGCCCATCGTTTTGGCGTGAACCGTAGGTACATTGCGGTGGATAAGTCCGGCACGGTCGAGTTCGGCCAAAATGCCAATCACGCCACCGGCGCGGTGCACGTCTTCCATATGGTATTTTTGCGTTGCAGGTGCGACTTTGGCGAGGCACGGCACTTTACGGCTCATGCGATCAATGTCGGCCATTTTGAAGTCAACGCCGGCTTCGCTGGCGGCTGCGAGTAAGTGCAATACGGTATTGGTTGAGCCGCCCATGGCGATATCGAGTGCAATCGCGTTCTCAAAAGCTTCGAAAGTCGCGATATTGCGTGGCAATACCGATTCGTCGTCTTGTTCGTAATAGCGTTTAGCAAGGTCAACAATGGTGCGACCTGCTTGCAAGAATAGTTGCTTGCGGTCGCCGTGTGTGGCGAGCATTGAGCCATTGCCTGGGAGTGAAAGACCGAGCGCTTCGGTGAGGCAGTTCATCGAGTTGGCGGTAAACATGCCAGAGCAAGAGCCACAGGTTGGGCAGGCGCTGCGTTCGATTTCGGCCACTTGTTCGTCGCTGACTTTGTCGTCGGCGGCTTCAACCATCGCATCAACGAGGTCGAGTTTACGAATTTCGCCGTTCCAGTTGACCTTGCCGGCTTCCATTGGGCCGCCAGAAACGAAAATTACTGGGATGTTGAGGCGCAAAGAGGCCATCAACATGCCGGGGGTGATTTTGTCGCAGTTGGAAATGCAAACAATTGCATCGGCGCAATGCGCATTGACCATGTATTCGACTGAGTCCGCAATTAAATCGCGGCTTGGCAGACTATACAGCATGCCGCCATGCCCCATGGCAATGCCGTCGTCGACGGCGATGGTGTTGAATTCTTTGGCGACACCGCCTGCTTTTTCAATTTCACGCGCAACCAGTTGACCGAGGTTGTGCAGGTGCACGTGGCCTGGAACAAATTGCGTAAAAGAGTTACAGACGGCAATGATCGGCTTGTCGAAGTCACCGTCTTTCATGCCAGTGGCGCGCCAAAGTGCGCGAGCGCCGGCCATGTTGCGGCCGTGAGTGGTGGTGCGTGAGCGATAAGTTGGCATGCTGTACTCCTTGGGCTGAATGCTGAAAGTGCATCAATTGTAACTAAAAATACGATATAAGGGTTTTCATAAGTAGCTTTGGTAATTTGTGATTCTATTTGGATTGCTAAAAGCTGATTTTAGTTCGGCTGCTGGCGTTATAATCGCGTTCTAATTTTTAAAGTGAAAATTTATAATATGTTGATTCATCCGCAATTTGATCCGGTGGCTATCCATCTAGGTCCGGTAGGTGTGCATTGGTATGGTTTGATGTATTTAATTGGCTTTGTGTTGTTTGTGATGTTGGGGCGTTGGCGAATCCGTCGCGGCAACCCTGCTGGATGGCGAACGTCGGAAATGGATGATTTGCTGTTTTATGGCGTAATGGGGGTTATTTTAGGTGGTCGCTTGGGGTATGTGCTGTTTTATAAGCCGGCATTTTATTTGGCCAATCCGCTCGATATTTTGAAGGTGTGGGAAGGCGGCATGGCGTTTCATGGCGGTTTCTTGGGTGTTTTGGTGGCGATGGCTTTATTTGGTCGTAAAACTAATCGAAGTTTTTTTCAGGTGACAGATTTTATTGCGCCGTTGGTGCCGCTAGGTTTGGCGGCAGGGCGCTTGGGTAACTTTATTAATGGCGAGTTGTGGGGGCGAGTTACTGATGCTGCCATGCCTTGGGCGATGATTTTCCCACAGGCACAAGATGGTTTGCCACGTCATCCATCGCAGTTGTACCAGTTTGCGTTAGAAGGTGTCTTGCTCTTTGTAATCTTATGGGGTTTTTCGGCTAAGCCGCGTCCGACAGGGCAAATTTCGGCATTGTTCTTGATTGGCTATGGTGGGTTCCGCTTTGTTGCTGAATTTGCACGCGAGCCGGATGACTTTTTGGGCTTGCTTGCGATGAATTTGAGTATGGGGCAGTTGTTGTGTTTGCCGATGATTGTGGTTGGTTTGGGTTTGTATTTTTGGTCGCTACGGCAGCCAGTACGCCGCTGAGGGTGTTTTTAGAAAATAATTTATGCAATCAAAAGATGGGCTTAGCTGATTATGGCCGGATAATTGCATAAAAGTAGTTAAAAATGTTTGACGATTTAGGGTGCTCTGTTCATAATGCTGGCTCTCTGTGGCGGGGTTACCCCAGCGGTCAACGGGTCCGGACTGTAAATCCGGCGGCTCAGCCTTCGAAGGTTCGAATCCTTCCCCCGCCACCAGATACTCAGCGGTCGATAATTTCGACTGTGAGGGCGAATCAAGTATTAAGTAGTGCGGGTGTAGCTCAATGGTAGAGCAGAAGCCTTCCAAGCTTACGACGAGGGTTCGATTCCCTTCACCCGCTCCAGTTTCTGCCGATGTAGCTCAGGGGTAGAGCACTCCCTTGGTAAGGGAGAGGCCATGAGTTCAATTCTCATCATCGGCTCCAACAGTTGTCAGTTATTAATTTATTTCAAGATCTCGAGAAGGAAATAAGCAATGGCTAAGGAAAAGTTTACACGGACAAAGCCTCACGTTAACGTGGGTACGATTGGTCACGTGGATCATGGCAAAACAACGCTGACAGCTGCAATTACTACTGTTTTGTGCAGAAAATTTGGTGGTATCGTTAAAGATTACGCATCAATTGATAGTGCGCCAGAAGAAAAAGCACGTGGTATTACAATTAATACCGCGCACGTTGAGTACGAAACTGAAAAGCGCCATTACGCACACGTTGATTGCCCAGGTCACGCGGATTATGTAAAAAACATGATCACGGGTGCGGCGCAGATGGATGGTGCGGTATTGGTGGTTTCTGCTGCTGATGGTCCTATGCCACAAACGCGCGAGCACATCTTGTTGTCTCGTCAAGTTGGTGTTCCGTACATCATCGTATTCATGAATAAAGCTGACTTGGTTGATGATGCTGAGTTGCTTGAATTGGTTGAGATGGAAATTCGTGATTTGTTGAACAAATACGATTTCCCTGGTGATGA
>CAUPHX010000306.1:0-4035 GCA_963511125.1 uncultured Deefgea sp.
CAACGCTAACGGCACACCGCCGATGGCTAGGGCAAATTGAGAGAGCAGGTCGCAAGCGGCCGAAGCGCCATCCATCGCAGACTCCGTGCCATGCTCATACGAGATGGTCGCCCCCGCGCCCGTGGGATCGGCAAGGGAAAACGCCGGATGCAGACTGGCGATGTTTGCGCCTTGTACTTGCAGCGGCGCGAGGATAGTGGCCTCTAGCGCCCCACTGGCATGAAACACAATATCACCCGTTTTTACCACCTTCGCAGCAGTCAACTCCACCGCCACCTCAGCAATCGACGAATCGGGAACGGCTAGCAGCCACAAATCTGCAGGCGGCAAATCAGCCAGTTGCAAACACACTTGCCCTGCGCCAATAAAAGCCTGCGCCTTGGCAGCCGACGATTCAGAGCGCGCCAACACGCCGCCGATTTGGTATTGGCCAGAGTGCTGCGCCAAATACGCCAAGCTCTGCCCCAAGCGCCCAGCGCCGATGAGATTGAGGGTTTTCATTTTCATCCTTAGAGGGGTATAACCATGCAAGCATTACTGAACAATACCTAGAAAGCGATACATGTAGCGGCCATTTCGTAGGAGCGGGCTTGCCCGCGAATATACAGTTTACGGAACCACTACTGCTTACTTAATACCTGCAACAACACCTCGCACAGCGCCGCGACTTCTTCGTCGGTATGCGCAGCGTTCAAAACCACCCGCAAGCGCGGCGTTGGTACGGTCGGTGGGCGAATGGCGGCGACCCAGAATCCAGCGTCAAACAGCGCTTGCGAGACGGCGACGGCGGTGGCGACATCGGGCAGAATAATCGGCTGAATTGCGGTGCGTGATGGCAGTAATTCGCAGCTGTCCGCCAGCGCAGCGCGGAACTGCGCGATATGCCGATGCAAAGTGTCGCGCCGTGCGGTGTCTGACTCAATCACGTCCAAACTCGCGTGCATTGCAGCGGCAATCAGTGGTGGTGCGGCGGTGGTGTAAATATAGGGCTTGGCGGTATTGATCAGATAGTCAATGACTACCTGTTCTGCAGCGATATACGCCCCTGCTACGCCTGCTGCTTTGCCCAAAGTAGCCATGTAGATAATACGAGGTGACGCCAAACCCAACTCTGCCAAAGTCCCGCGCCCATTGCCCAAGACGCCAAAGCCATGCGCGTCGTCGATATACAGCAGTGCATCGTAGGTTTCAGCCAGCGCCAGCATTTCCGCCAGCGGCGCGATATCGCCGTCCATGCTAAATACGGCGTCGACGATAATGAGTTTGCGTTTGGCGGTACTCGTTGCGAGCAAGCGTTCCAGCGCAGCGACATCGCTATGTGGGAAGCGTTTGACTTCGGCGCGCGACAAAGCCATCGCATCATTGAGCGATGCATGATTGGTTTTGTCGGCAAACACCGCGTCGCCACGCCCGACTAAGCCAGTGACGACCGCCAAATTGGCCATATAGCCCGTCGATAAAGTGATTGCCGCAGGTTTGCCCGCCCAAGCGGCAAGACGCTCTTCCAACGCTTGTTCAACCGCAAAATGCCCTGCCACCAAATGCGACGCACCACTGCCAACACCCCAACGCGCGGCCCCCGCCTGCGCGGCGGCGACAACACTTGGATGATTGGCCAAACCCAAATAATCGTTGCTGCAAAAATTGAGTAATTCGCGCCCTGCTACCGTCACCCGCGCACCTTGCGGGGAATCGAGCACCCGCCGCGAGCGGTATAAATAGTTGGCTTTACGCTCAGCCAAATCAGCGGCTAAGTCTTGAAACAAGCTAGGCTCAATCATGCAGTCATCCACTAAAATTGATGTCGCCTATTCTAATTTGAATTTCAATCCCACTGGGTAGATATGCACTAGGGTCTGTTGACGTTGGGTTTGCGGATCGAAAACCCAACGTCAACAGACCGTAGGACTTACCCACAAAGAAATAAAATCACCTACATCGATAAAGAAATTGAAAGCGTCGATGAAATATACGGCATCGGTTCGTTATTTTATTGCTTATTGTCATCATTGACACAAGCCAAAAGCCCCCTTTCCACGTTATCATTCGGCATCCAAACAATACTAATCATTGAGCCGCATTGAAGTGGCTCATGAATGGAACGATCTAATGAAGCGTGTTGATGATTTTCGTTTGAAGTTTTCTACTGCAAGTGATGCGGCAAAATATGTACCGATTATGATTGGCGGCATGGGTGTGGATATTTCCACCGCCGACCTCGCACTTGAAGCCTGCCGCCTTGGCGGGATTGGCCACATTTCCGACGCGATGATCAATACCGTCACCGATCGCCGCTACAACACCAAACACGTCAAAGACAAGCTCAAGCAATACAAATTCAACGTTGCCAATTCCGACAAAGCCGTGGTGCAGTTCGATTTAGCTCAGCTTGAAGAAGCCACCCGTCTGCACGTTGAAGCAACAATGAAACGCAAACAAGGCGACGGCCTGATCTTCATCAACTGTATGGAAAAGTTGACGATGAACGGCCCGAAAGAAACCATCCGCGTGCGCATGAACGCCGCGCTTGATGCCGGTATCGACGGGATTACTTTAGCTGCTGGTTTGCATTTAGGTTCATTCGCACTGATTCAAGACCACCCCCGTTTCCGTGAAGCCAAACTCGGCATCATCGTGTCGTCGGTGCGCGCACTGCAATTGTTTATCAAAAAATCGGCACGTAGCAATCGCCTACCTGATTATGTGGTCGTTGAAGGCCCGCTCGCTGGCGGTCATTTGGGCTTTGGCATGGACTGGGCCGATTTCAAACTCGAAGACATCGTGGCAGAAGTCATCGCTTGGATCAAAGAGCAAGGCTACGAGAATATGCCTGTGATCGCTGCAGGTGGCGTATTTACTGGCTCGGACGCGGTTAAATTCTTAGAAATGGGTTGCGGCGGCGTACAAGTGGCGACGCGCTTCACGGTCACCAAAGAATGCGGTCTGCCGGATGATGTGAAGCAAGAGTATTACAAAGCATCCGAAGACATCATCGAGGTGAATCAAATCTCGCCAACGGGCTACCCAATGCGCATGTTGAAAAACACGCCAGCAATTGGCTCAGGCATCCGCCCGAACTGTGAAGCATACGGTTATTTGCTCGACGCCAACGGCGGCTGTGCGTATATCAATGCCTACAATAAAGTCATTGAAGAAAATCCAACGGCGAAAAAGATTTCTGAAATTCATGTGTACGATAAAACTTGCCTCTGCACACACATGCGCAATTTCGATTGCTGGACTTGCGGCCACTACACCTACCGCCTCAAAGACACGACCAATGTGTTGCCAGATGGCCGTTATCAGTTATTGACTGCTGAACATGTGTTCAAAGACTACCAATTCAGCACCGATAACACCGTCGCGCTGCCAGAACTCGACGAAACGGCGGTTTAATTCGCTCCAAATCAAATAAACCCGCTTTTGAGCGGGTTTATTTTTGTACTCAACACCTAAAGGATCACTAATTTGTTTGGCTATAGATACAAAGTTTCTTTGCGCATTTGGCATCCTGACATAGATCCCGACCATATCTCGGATTGTCTTAAACTACAGCCCAACATTGTTGATCGAGTTGGCCAAGTTCGTTATCTTCCAAATGGAAGATCGATACCAAATTCTGGCACCGAAACCTATTGGGTTCATGCATTTGACCTAAACAGCTCAGATCAAGAATTCGAAGACTTTCTCTCAAATAAACTAAGCGAACTTTCATTGCATCAAGATTTATTCGCTGAAATTACTAGCAGTGGTGGTCGTTGTGAATTATTCATCGGTTTTTTCATTAAAGAGAGGTGCGGATTTAACTTCTCGCCACAGCTTTTACATCAAGCCTCCCTCTTGCAACTAAGTTTGGCCTTAGACATCTACACCGAAGGCAATTCAGAAGCAGATTAGAATCAATAAAACAATTTTATATTAAGGTATTATCACCTAGCCAATATAAAATAAAACCTAGATGTCAAGTTTCGAGTGGTCATAAACACGTTTTTTAAACAATTCAGGTTTAATTTTGTACCAGTACTTTAACGCGGC
>CAUPHX010000307.1:0-3993 GCA_963511125.1 uncultured Deefgea sp.
CCAGTTGTAGACATGCAATACGTCTTCGGCTTGAGCTAAACCCGCCGTCATCATCAAAGCAAGCAACAGTTTTTTCATCGTAAATAACTCCAAATCGTTGAAATTAATCGTACTGAATAGATTAGTTTATTTGATAAATTATTGCACAAAATACGCTCGTCCTCAGTGTTAGCTCAAAGCGCATTTTTAAAACAACACGAAACTCGGTTCAGCTCGCACGAATCGCACTCGGAGCGACTTTACTGGCGAGCAAAATCAAGCCCAAAGTCAGCAACATCAGTAGCGTTGAGATCGCATTGACTTCTGGCGTGACTGCAATCCGAATCATGGAATAGATTTGCAATGGCAAAGTCGATGCGCCTGCGCCCGCAGTAAAGAAGGTAATCACAAAGTCATCAATCGACAGGGTAAATGCCATCAATGCACCCGCAATAATACCCGGCATAATCAATGGCATCGTAACGAGGCGAAAAGCTTGCACAGGTGTAGCGCCCAAATCGCGAGCAGCCTCAACCAAGGAATCATCCATCCCTTGCAAACGCGAACGAACCACAATCGCCACAAAGCCAATACAAAATGCAATATGCGCTAACACAACCGACATCAATCCCAATGTCATGTTCAGCATCACAAAGAAGATCAGCAATGCAACGCCCATCAAAATTTCCGGAATGGCAATTGGCGTTAAGACCAAAATCGGTAGTAAGCGCAATTTATACTTATGCATCGCCAAACCTGCAAGCGTCCCCAGTACGGTCGCAAAAAAGCTGGTTACCAGTGCGATGAGTAATGAATTTCGCGCCGCGACTAACAACTGCTCATTGTGCATCAGTAAGCCATACCATTTAAACGTAAAGCCCACCCATTCGGCATTGAGCTTAGAGTCGTTAAACGAATACGCCACCACAATAATCAAAGGCACATATAAAAAGCCGTACACAAAAATAGCCGCAAGCCACAGCCATTTGGATTGCTTAGACTGCATGACGTTTCCCTCCACGACCGACCAGCATCGCCAGCCCCGCCATCAGTAAAACGGCCAGCGTTAACATAATCGACAGCACCGAACCAAATGGCCAATCTCGACTATCCAAAAATTGCTGTTTAATCAAATTACCAATCATCATCCCGTCCGTGCCGCCCAATAAATCCGGCACGGCAAACATACCCAAAGCAGGAATAAAGACCAAGGCAGCACCAGCCCATACCCCGGGGAGGGATAGCGGCCAAGTTATCTTCCAGAAACGCTGCCAGCCCGATGCCCCTAGATCTTGTGCAGCATCAAGCAGTGCTGTATCGTGTTTTTCTAAGTTGGCATACAGTGGCAACACCATAAATGGCAAATGCACGTAAACCAATACGACAATGACCGCAAAATGCGTATACATCAATTGAATCGGCGCGATACCGACCCAAGACAACGCTTGATTAATGGTCATCACAAAATACCCTTGCGGCCCGAGAATAATCATCCACGCGTAAACACGAATCAGAAAATTACTCCAGAACGGCAAAATCACCAGCAAAATCATCACGTCGCGGTATTTCTTCGGACTGCGCGCAATCAACCATGCCAAGGGATAGGCCATCACCAAACATGCCAACGTGGTAATCCCTGCGTACCAAAACGATTTGATAAACAGCTCAAGATAAACACTGTCCTCAAAAAAACGGGTGAAATTCTCAAAAGTCAGAAAATCCCGCCAGTTTTCTGCATTAAGCAGCAACTCGTTGCGACCCGTTTCAGGATTGAGATCAATCAACGGTAACAAGCCGCCATAATCACCGGGATAACGAAAAGCCGCCGCAGCCATAATCAGCGTGGGGATCGCAAAAAACACGATCAAATACAATAAGGGCGGTCCAGATAATAGCCAACGACCCAAGGACTTATTTTTAGCCATCACTCAACCCAAAATAAAATGGCCAGCGTCAAAGCGCCAAGCCAATTCCACTAAATCATTGTCATCAAAAAACTTCGCCCGACCCGGAGCCGAGTTCGGCAGCATCGTCTCAACCAAAATGCCGTTTTCAAGTTCAATCACATAAATGGTGACGTCGCCCATATACAGACAATCGTGAACCTTACCTTTGAAATGCACTTCATCGATGGCATCTTGTGGCAATTGCGCTGCGAGTTTGATCTTTTCTGGCCGTAAAGTCAGCGTGCCCTTTTGACCGACTTGCGCGCCTACGACCAGTAAAGTCTCAGCAACACCGACACCTGGAATTTCCAGCTGCATACGATCGCTACCAATTGCGGTAATCGTTGCATCCAGTAAATTACATTGCCCAATAAAATCAGCCACAAAGCGATTTTTTGGATGACTGTAGATCACTTCCGGCACATCCAACTGCGACACTTCGCCCTTATTCATCACCGCAATCCGATGCGACAAGGCCAGTGCCTCACCTTGGTCGTGCGTGACATACACAAAAGTGATACCGACCTCTTTTTGCAACTGAATCAACTCAATTTGCATTTCCTCACGCAATTTGGCATCCAAAGCAGAAAGCGGCTCATCCAATAAGAGTAATTTAGGACGATTGACCAGCGCTCGCGCAATCGCCACACGCTGGCGCTGCCCACCCGACATTTCATGCGGGTAACGCTGCGCAAATGCTGTTAGTTGGACATCTTCAAGCACTTCGTCGACGCGATGTTTAAGCTCATCGGGCGCGACTTTCGCCATTTTCAAAGGAAAGGCAATATTCTGCGCCACCGTCATATGCGGAAATAATGCGTAGTTTTGAAACACCGTATGGACAGGGCGTTTTTCTGGCGGAACCGCTGCAACATTAACGCCATCGAGCATGATTTCACCCGAGTCCGGCTGCTCAAAACCTGCCAACATCCGCAGTAAAGTGGTTTTACCGCAGCCAGATGGTCCTAAAAGCGTAAAAAATTCGCCAGCCTCCACGGATAAACTCACATGGTTTACAGCAGTAAAATCACCAAAGCGTTTTACGACGTCACGGATTTCCAACAGAGCCATGTGTGATCCTTATCTACAAATTTTCTATATTTTACCAATATAATGCGCATTAGTGCTTGCCAATCCCCATCATTGCATCGCTTGAATCGGTAAAAAACGCACTGACTGAGTCGATCAGACGTCGCTTTTACTACAGATTAATTACCAGACCCCAATTCTCAGAAGACTTAATTTAACAAAAGCTTATAATCTGACGTAATAGGCATTATTGATTCTTTCTGGATAAAAAGCCCCCGTGGAAATCCGCATTCCCGTTCTCAAGCTGCAAATCGGCCAGTTCATCTGTGAACTCGATCGCCCGTGGCTAGATACGCCCTTCTTAATGCAAGGATTTCTGCTAGAAAATCAACAGCAAATTGAATTACTCCTCGCGCATTGCGAGCATGTCACGCTCGACTTAGCGCGCTCTACTGGCGGCATAGCGCAATGGACCAGCTTACTCAGCGAAAAAAAAGCGGCCAAGCAAAGTTCAAAAGTCAAACGTAAACCCGTCTTTGAACAATCGCTTAGCCCTGAGCAAAAAGCCGAGCGCTTAAATATCTTGCGTGAATTACGCCGCTTATTTTTAACATGGCGACAACCGCAGCACAGCAGTCAAGTCAGTTCCAGCAAGCATGAGCCAAAAATTGTCCTCTACGATGACTCAGCGGCCGTCGAGCAAGAAATTAAAGTCGCTAGCCAAACTCACCAAACAGCGCAGAACTTTGTGCAGAGTTTGATGGAGTCAGTTCGCCAAGACTTGCAGCCGAAGGTCGAAGAAGTCAATGAAGTCGTTTCTGACTTGGTTAGCTCCATCATCCGCAACCCCAATGCCTTGCTTTGGCTGACCCAGCTCAAAGATCGCGACCAATATACTTACGCGCATTCGATTGACTCTGCCGTCTATATGCTGGCCTTTGGTAGGCACCTAGGATACCCGCGCGAAGAACTACAAAAACTCGGCATGGCCGGCTTGATGCTCGACGTCGGCAAAATGAAACTGCCAAAAGAATTACTC
>CAUPHX010000308.1:0-3955 GCA_963511125.1 uncultured Deefgea sp.
AAACTTCGCGATTCACCAAGAAACATTTAATCAAATTCAAGAACGCGTCACCGCAGGAGTGGGTCGTCGAGTTGACCTTGAAACGGCATCAGGGCGTTTGGCCTTAGCAGAATCAAATTGGCTTACAGAATCTTCAAATCTGCTGGATGTATCGGCGCGCTATGAACGGCTGACGGGCACCATTCCCCAAGAAAAAATGAGTGAAGCCCCTACCTTTGCTGAAAAAACCCCAAAAACCCTTGCCGAGTTAAGAGAACGGATGGTGCAAAATCCAGCCTTCCGTGCCTCGGTTTACAATATTCGTTCAGCGCGTGCTGACGCACAGAGCAAAAAAAGTACCTTTTATCCGCAGTTTGAAATCCGCGCCAGCCAAGGCTACGAGAGCAATCGTGATGGTATCGACGGTAGCTTTAGTGACGGCAAAATTCAGCTCATGATGAATTACAATTTGTTCCGAGGCGGCAGCGATCGTGCACGCGTCAGTCAATATGCCGAACAACTGAATATCGCCTTAGAAATGCGCGACAAAACTTGCCGTGACATTCGCCAAACCACGCAAATTGCTTGGAACGATACTTATCGCTTGAAAGAGCAACTCAAATACCTCGATCAACACGTACTTTCCACCGAAAAATCCCGCGAAGCCTTCCGCAAGCAATTTGATATTGGCCAACGCTCATTACTTGACGTTTTGGACACCGAAAATGAGTTATTCGAAGCCAAACGCTCGCTAGTTCGTGCCGAATACGATCATCGCCTATCGTATGCACGCGTATTGACGCAATCGCATGAATTGCTGTCGGCACTACAAATTTCGCCACTAGAAAACACCTCGCCAGACAGCGATTTGGGTGACAATCTAGCTGAAGATGAAAAAATGAACTGCTCTGGCGCATTGATTTCCGCTGTACCGCTCGATCGTGCCGCAGCAATCGCAGCCCGCCCACCGCGCGTGATTCAGCCACTTCCGACTCCCGGTACCAACCAGCAGCACAAGCAGAAACAGATCAGTGACTGATTTTGTAGATAACTGGCGTACGCAATGGTCAGGCAGGCGGATGAGTATTTGGCACTTTACAGCAGCCAATTTGACGCAGGAAGTGGTCGCACACGCGCCGATTGGGAAGCCAAACGCCGCGTGCGCCTTGGCAAAGATGGCGATATCACGCTGAAATTTGAAAACTTCAGTTGCACCAATGTCAGCAAAGACCGTGCTGATGTGACTTTCAAGCAAAACTACACATCGAAAAACTACCAAGACGTCGTCGAGAAAACCTTAGAATTGGTTCAAGACGGCGGCAAGTGGAAAATCAAGCGTGAACGCGTGACTAGCGGTCGTTCGGAGTAATTAGATAGCCTTCGATAGTCGAGCAGCCCGTTTCTGACGGGCTGTTTTTATTTTCTCTGAGCACATCTGTTACCATCGTATTAAATCAACATCACGACACACTATGAAACTGCAACTGATTGCCGTCGGCCATAAAATGCCGAACTGGATTTCTGAAGGTTACAACGAATACGCCAAGCGCATGCCGCGAGATTTTGTCTTGACGCTGACCGAACTCAAGCCCGATAAACGCATCAGCGCGCGCACGCCGCAGCAAGTCATGAGCGAGGAAGCCGATCGAATTTTGGCAGCGATTCCCGATGGCGCGCGCGTGTTGGCGCTGGATGAACGCGGTGCAAATTGGACCACGATGAAGCTCGCCGAGAATATGAAAGACTGGCAAATCGATGGCCGCGAGACGGTATTTATTATCGGCGGCACCGATGGCCTCGATCCACGTATCAAGCAACGCGCCGATCAATTGCTCCAGCTCTCAGCGATGACGATGCCGCACGGCATGGTGCGCGTGTTGCTCGCCGAGCAACTCTACCGCGCCGTGTCGATTATCAACAACCACCCCTATCACCGCGAATAATCATGACCCAACTCTACCTCGCCTCTGGCAGCCCACGCCGCAAAGAATTGCTCACCCAAACGGGCGTGATTTTTGAGCGCATCGCCGCACCAATTGATGAAACGCCGTTCGCCAATGAAAATCCACGCGATTACGTCATTCGCATGGCGGTAGAAAAAGCTGAATCAGGCTGGCGGCACTTGGAAGAAATGGGATTGGCGCTTAAACCGGTATTGGCTTCCGATACTTCGGTGGTATTTGGCGATGAAATTTTAGGCAAGCCAACAGACGAAGCCGATGCGACTGCGATGCTACGTAAACTCTCTGGTCAAACGCACGAAGTGCTAACCAGCTTGGCGCTGCGCGATGTGAATGGCGTCGAAACACGCTTGAGCGTCAGCCGCGTCACCTTTGCAACCTTATCGGATGCGCAAATTGCCACTTATGTCGCCAGCGGCGAGCCGATGGACAAAGCCGGCGCGTATGGGATTCAGGGCTTGGGCGGTGTTTTTGTATCACATCTGGACGGTAGTTTTACTGGCGTGATGGGTTTACCGTTACATGATACAGCGGCATTATTGGCAAAACATGGTTTGGGGATTTTGGCGGAATAGTCGAAGTGCCTACTGCAAACAATTTTACAGTCGCAATCCGCGACAGGGACTTACTGGCTTCGCCAACTTCTGCAAGCCGGCGACCCGAGGCGAACTCAGCTCAACGAGCGCGGCACAGCACTCAGCGTCATCAGAAATACACTTTTAATTACACTAAGGGTATTGGTCCATAGCTACTTAATACAAATGCCTACATAGCAATACCCAAAAGGACATAAAAATGAGCATCCAAACTTTTGAACTCAAAAACGAATACATCGCACTTTGCGATTTGATCAAAACCCTCGGTATTTCACATTCTGGCGGCGCTGCGAAATTGATGGTCGCAGAAGGTTTAGTCGAAGTTGATGGAGTGCTCGAAAGCCGAAAAACCGCCAAAATCCGCCCCGGCATGGTGGTCACCGTTTTGGGCGAAGAAATTCATGTGGTGGCGAGTGCAGAGTAAGAACGCTGCAATCGATTTTTATCCATTTGAAAATACACAGTTTGAAATACTTCTGTGGCAGAAGTCTGCCAATAGCGGAAGTTGCATTTAAAACAGTAGGGATTAATTAGTGAGCAAACATTCAATACTTAGCTTCTTAGTGTCAGTCTTTTTAGCATTTGCCTCTTATTTCGTAATGTTCACTGGATTTACTTTGCTTGTTACTGCTTTAGCCTGCTCATCTATTGTCGCCTTTTCAATTAGTTTGGTCGTCAACAAAAAAGAAATAATTCATGGTTATAAAAAGAAAGAGCAGCACTACCGACAGGAGAAATCTACAGACAAAGCTATTTGGGGCAACAAACCTGATTTTTCCGCGATTGGGATTGCCTGTGCTGGGCTGCTACTTATACTAGCAATTGTTGGGTTTTCATTCTCTTATGATATTTCTACTGGATATATTCCAACAGGAAAAACCCAAGTACTGTTTCAGTTTCTTGGAGCCAAAAAACTAGCATTTATCGCTAACTTCATATGTATTTTGGGCTTAATAAAGTCAGCGGATATAATCTACGCCACACTTCAAATTAAAAAGTGTTAAACAATTGATGGCAGCTTTGGGCCCAGACTGTGTAAAAACGCTGAAAAATGGAGTGGACTCATAAAAATTCCCCACCAAGAATGGGTATTTATATTTTTAGTTAGCGACGCACCCCACATAAGCACTAAAATAATGCTTATGTGGGGTGGTAAATCCCACTTTTAAAATTAGACTTTTGTTTTACACAGCCTCGGTCGAGTACAGAACTAAACCTGCAAGCCTTCTAACTAGCTGATTACAGCCAAACCCAAATCTACGGGTTCCGCTCCCTCAACAGAGCCACTCTGCACCAAAATACGCCCTTTCACCATAGGGCTAATCTGCAAGTTTTCGCCGCAGAAGCACAAGCGCCCAACGCCCTCGACCAGCACCTTGCCCACCGCCAGTTGTCGAGGTTCGCCGCGATATAATTCAA
>CAUPHX010000309.1:0-3923 GCA_963511125.1 uncultured Deefgea sp.
GACGGAATTGACGTTTTTTCTGAAGACGGTCACGTTATGAGTATTGACCTGCCTTCATTACCGCTTGTTTATAGATACGATAGACATTTTTACGACGACCACGATAGCCTTTAGCCAGGGCTAAGACTTTCTTATGACGAGCGCGAGCTGTGACACCACGTTTAACGCGAGGCATATTTTATCTCCTTGGTTAAGCGTATGGCATCATTGCACGTACAGACTTCATGTTCGACGCATCGACCATAGAAGTACCGCGCAATTGGCGTTTAGTTTTAGTCGTTTTCTTGGTCAAGATGTGACGTTTGAAAGCGTGACTACGCTTAACACCACCACCGCCAAGCACAATGAAGCGCTTTTTGGCGCTACTCTTGGTTTTCATTTTAGGCATTACTTACTCCAGCTAGCCTCGGCTCAAAAAGAACCTATTAGTTTAGGCAAAAGGGCGTCTTGTGTTGCCACATGAACTTAATACCCGTCACCCCACCGCGACTACTGACCAATAACAACATTGGTCTTAACAGATGTAGTCGCCAACCCGTTATACTTTTTTCTTAGGACCGAGCATCATGACCATTTGGCGACCTTCTAGCTTAGGGTATTGTTCCACCACTGCTAGCTCTGCCAAATCAGCTTCAACGCGTTTGAGCTGCGCCATACCAATTTCTTGGTGGGCCATCTCACGACCGCGGAAGCGCAAAGTAAACTTGCACTTATCGCCCTCGTTCAAGAAACGGATTGCGCCACGCAATTTAACTTGGTAGTCATTTTCATCCGTGCTCGGGCGCAGTTTAATTTCTTTAACTTGCACCTGTTTTTGCTTGAGCTTGGCTGCGTGCTTTTTCTTGGCCTCTTCGTACCGGAATTTGCCGTAATCCATCAATCGACAAACAGGCGGTTCTGCATTCGGAGCGATCTCTACCAGATCTACCTCAGCATCTTCCGCTAATTGGAGGGCCTGATTTAGGGAGACGATACCAAGTTGTTCGCCTTCCACACCTTGCAAACGAATTTCTCGCGCGGTGATTTCACCGTTAATACGCGGGCCTTTATCTTGAGCAGCTATTGTTATTACTCCAAGTCATTCAAAAACAAAACCATGCACCAGCAAGCGTTAAACTTTTGGCAAATCAGCTTTAACTAGCGCAATCAGCGCTTCCACTGTCATTTGCCCTAAGTCTTCACCACTGCGGTTACGCACGGCCACCAAACCTGCATCACGTTCTTTGTCACCAACAATGAGCTGATAAGGAAGGCGTTGCAAGCTATGTTCGCGGATTTTATAGGTAATCTTCTCATTTCTCAAGTCCGTTGATGCACGAAGTCCACTTTGATTCAGTAAATCAGCAGTTTTTTGCGCATATTCACGTTGTGACTCAGAAATATTCATCACAACCAGCTGAACAGGAGCCAACCAAGCAGGGAATGCACCGGCATGATTCTCGATCAAGATTCCGATAAAACGCTCCAACGAACCCAACACCGCACGATGCAGCATAATCGGGCGATGTTTTGCGTTATCTTCGCCCACATACTCTGCACCAAGACGCTCAGGCAAATTCGGATCAATTTGCAATGTTCCGCATTGCCATAAGCGTCCCAAACAGTCTTTCAGTGTAAATTCAATTTTAGGACCATAAAAAGCGCCTTCACCTGGCAAATACTCAAAGGCCAATCCCTTGGAGGTGAGTGCAGCGGCCAATGCTGCTTCTGCGCGATCCCATGCTTCTTCAGTACCAATACGCTTTTCAGGTCGTGTTGATAGTTTGACCAAAATATCTTCAAAGCCAAAGTCGGTATAAACCTCTTTGAGCAAATCAATAAAGGCCGCAGCTTCTTGCTGAACTTGATCTTCAGTACAGAAAATATGCGCATCATCCTGCACAAAGCCACGTACACGCATAATGCCGTGCAATGAGCCAGATGGCTCATTACGGTGACAAGAACCAAACTCAGCATAACGAAGCGGCAAATCACGGTATGAACGCAAGCCTTGGTTGAAAACCTGAATATGCCCAGGGCAATTCATCGGCTTTATAGCGTAATCGCGTTTTTCAGACTCAGTCGTAAACATACCGTCATGGTAGTTTTCCCAATGGCCCGACTTTTCCCACATTGTGCGATCCATCACCATCGGCGTCCGGATTTCTTGGTAACCATGGCGATTCAATTTAGCACGCATGTACTGCTCAATCGTTTGCCATAACGTCCAGCCTTTCGGATGCCAAAACACCATACCTGGGGCTTCGTCTTGCATATGAAACAAGTCGAGTTGCTTACCTAGTTTACGATGATCGCGCTTTTCTGCTTCTTCAATCATGTGTAGGTATTGGGCTAGGTCTTCCTTCTTAGCAAAGGCTGTACCGTATACCCTAGTCAGCATTTCATTTTTACTATCGCCGCGCCAGTAAGCGCCCGCAACTTTCATCAACTTAAATACTTTTAATTTGCCAGTTGACGGCACGTGAGGGCCACGACACAGATCGGTAAATTCGCCCTCACGGTACAAGCTTAAAACTTGGTCGGCGGGAATCGACTCGATAATTTCAGCTTTATAATTCTCACCAATACCTTTGAAATAACTGATCGCCTCATCACGGCTGAGCTCATAGCGCTCAACAGGAATATCTTTCTTGGCCAACTCAGACATTTTCTTTTCAATGGCGGCTAAATCATCCAAGGTAAATGGGCGTTCATACGAAAAATCGTAGAAAAAGCCATTTTCAATCACTGGACCAATCGTAACTTGAGCTGTTGGGTAAAGCTGTTTAACTGCGTAGGCCAACAAATGCGCAGTTGAATGGCGAATCACCTCTAAACCTTCAGCATCTTTATCGGTAATAATTTGTAGCGTGACATCGCCAGCCATGATGTAGCGCGTATCAACCAATTGCCCATCGACCTTGCCAGCTAAAGCAGCCTTAGCCAAGCCAGGGGAGATACTGTGAGCAACGTCGTACACAGACACTGCAGCGTCAAATTGACGCACTGAACCATCGGGAAGCGTAATCGCGGGCATAGTCATCGCCTAAATCAAATTGTCTGGTAGTCCGAGACAATACATCATTTTAAAAAAACAAAAAAAAAGTGCGGGCTAGCCGCACTTTTATACCAAACTCGCGTACGACTAGCCTGAGATAATCAAGGTGGTCGTATCGCTGTTTAACATGAGTTTGATTCCTAAATTTTTTGGTAGGCACGATTGGATTCGAACCAACTACCTCTTCCATGTCAAGGAAGCGCTCTAACCAGATGAGCTACGCGCCTGAAGAAGCAGTATATTAAATACCCACGCTCACTTTGGCAAGCAAATAAAGTAAGGATTTACAACTTATATGCCTGGTTTGCGCCAAAAATAACGCCAAACAAAGCCAGGCCAAGCAAAAACGATAAATAATGCCAACGTCGTCGCATAAAATGGCCATTTTTGTTGATGCACTGGGCTCAAGCGCACTTCTAGTAAATATGCAATCAAGCCAACACAAACATAAAGCAGAAGTAATTCCAGCATGCGAAACACAAACGCTTTATGCTCTTGCTTAGTTTGCGCAATAAAAAATAGCTTCTCAGAAAAAAAAGGCAGGTTAGCTGCAATCACAGCCAACCCGACTATTAGCATAAAATTTTGCATTGCATCAGAATGGTAAAGTGTTAAACGACTGTGACACTGCGTCTGATAACAAGTTCATCAATGAATCTGGCATAAAGCCCAGCACCAACAACAACAAGCAATTTACTGAAAGAACAATCTTAGCATCTGCCCCCGCTTCGATTGGTGAATTGTCAGCAGCATCATCGAAGTACATGACTTTGACAATACGTAAGTAGTAAAACGCACCAATCAGTGAGAACACGACTGCAATTACAGCAAGACCCACAAATCCGGAGTACACAACCGCCTTGAGTACTGCTAATTTAGCAAAGAA
>CAUPHX010000310.1:0-3912 GCA_963511125.1 uncultured Deefgea sp.
AGATGATGGAAGCTATTTGTGCTGGCAAGATTACGGCCTGATGCCGGAGCTAAATTTAGCCAATCTGGCGGTGCGCGATGTGATGTACCGCCAACCCAATAGCGTAGTGCAACATTGGTTGTCTAAGGGTATCGACAACTGGCGCTTTGATGTCGCTCAGGACGTCGGTATACCTGTCGCACAAGAAATGGCGCAGATTGTTGGCAAGTCCTATCCAAAGGCAGGATTGCTGGGTGAGCTAAATGGTTTTTCCGGTGGCTGGTTTCAAGCCGGTGGCGGTTTTAGCGGCATGATGAATTACTGGTACCGCACCGCCATTTTGGCTTGGCTGGCGGGAGAGATCGACGGCATACAGATGAACGCGGCGATTCGCGATGCGCGTGAAGCGTATGGGCTGAAGGGCTTGCTATGTTCGTGGAATATGCTGTCCAGCCACGACACGCCGCGCTTGATTACCACCGTTGGCAATGTCGCCGATGCACAGCTGGCGCTGGCGCTGCAATTTACTTTGCCGGGAATTCCGCTGCTGTATTACGGTGAGGAAATTGGCATGGAGGGCGGTGCAGATCCCGATTGCCGTCGCCCGATGCGTTGGAACGAGGCGGAGTGGAATCACGCCCAGCGCACTTGGGTGAAACAGCTCATTGATATCCGACAACAAAATCATGCGCTACAGTATGGCGATATATGCGTTTTAGGTGATCGGCTGCATGGCAATACACTGGTATTTTTGCGATTTACTGAAGTGCCGGGTGAAGCCGCTTTGGTTGTGATGAATTTGGGCGATGCGCCACTGAGTGCCAAATTGTTGATTCCTTATTCGCACTGGTACGACGGTGTGCCGCTGCGCGACGCGCTGGGCCATGCGCCGAATTTGAAGCTGAATGCCGGCAGTGTGCAGCTCGAAATCCCTGCGCGTACCGTGGCGATTTATGAGGCGTTTGAACCGTATCAAAATTATACTTTTTTCAAGCCACGCAATAGATCAGTTTAAAAAAGAAAAAATCATGCGTTAAAACGCTTGCCAAGCCCAATGAAATCGGGAATAATCCGCCTCCTACACAGAACACTCATGCCCGGGTGGCGGAATTGGTAGACGCAGCGGACTCAAAATCCGCCGCCGCAAGGTGTGCCGGTTCGAGTCCGGCCCCGGGCACCAGATACAAGAAAAAGCCGATCAGCAATGATCGGCTTTTTTGCGTTTAGTCGCTTTGATTAACCGCCGCCGCGCTTCACTTTAAACCCGCGTTTGGCGAGTTCTGCTGTCACCGCATCGCGATGCTCACCTTGGATTTCGATTTGGCCGTCTTTGACCGTGCCGCCGGTGCCGCACAGGGTTTTGAGTTGTTTGCCGAGCGTGGTGAGCGCCGCCGCGTCGAGAATCAATCCCGTCACCACAATCACCGCTTTGCCTTTACGTAGCTCGCGGCCAACGCGGGCGATGCCGTCGCCCGTGGGGAGTGCGGCTTGGCAAATACAGGCGGCTTGCGGCTGACGGCAGTTTGGGCACATGCTGCCGTGTTCGGTTGAATAAACGAGTCCGCCGCTAGATTTCTTACTCATCTTGCGCAGCCGCCAAATTGGGAAATAGCACCTCGGTGTAACCAAACTGCGTCATATCGGTGATGCGTTGTGGATAGAGTACGCCAAACAAATGGTCGCATTCATGCTGCACGACGCGGGCGTGAAAGCCGCTGACGGTGCGATCAATTTCATTGCCGAATTGGTCAAAGCCTTGGTAGCGTATCTGGGTATGGCGTGGCACCACACCGCGCAAGCCGGGTACTGACAAACACCCCTCCCAACCCGATTCCATTTCTTCATCAAGGGGAGTAATCACTGGATTGAGCAGAATCGTTCGTGGCACCGCATCGGCATCGGGGTAGCGCTCGTTTTGCTCGAACCCAAACACGACCACCTGCAAGCTCACGCCAATTTGCGGCGCAGCAATACCAACGCCATGGGTCGCGATCATCGTGTCGAATAAATCGACAATGAGCGCGTGCAGTTCGGGGGTATCAAATTGGGTAACGGGTTCGGCCGTCGCTAACAGCAGCGGCTCACCCATTTTTAGCACAGGACGAATTGGCATGATGGCGGTGCATGTGGATCAAAACACCGATTTTACCTGATGTCTTGCCAGCAACGCGCGTGCTGGCAGATTAAAACCACGGCTTGACTGCGCTGGCTGGCGTCGACGCGGCAGAGCTGGTGCTGTTGATGACAATTTTATATTCACGCACTTGCGCGGCTTCGACATTGGCGTCTTCCCACGGGCGGCGGTAGAAAAATTGCAGTGTAGTTTCGCCCGATTGCCCCGCGACCAATCGCCAAGTGGTTTCACCGCCAGCGCCGGGCGTATTTTTCTTGCTTGCTGTGTGTTTCCAGTTGCCAACGAGTTTGACCGTGCCATCTTCCGGTGGCGTAAATTGCCACATATAACCGGTGCTAGGGTTGGCGGGCAGTTTGACGATCAGCGTTTCATTAGGTTTTACATAAATTATCTGTTGCTGATTGCTGTCATTTAGTTGTTGTTCGGCGTGCGCCAAAGCCGGTAGCGCGAGTAATGCGAACAGGCTAGCGAATAGAATTTTTTTCATGGTGGGCTCAATCAACTCTAATAACAGCCAGCATGCCGTGCAGACGTGTTTATGGCTAGGGAATTAATTCCGTTTTGGCGCGAGTCAGCTCAGTTTTGTGCTTGGTATATGGATGGAGGCAATGTGATATATGCTGTTCGTTGATATACATTGCTATTCGGTGTTTAAAGCGTCGCTGATTGAAATGACTGATTCTGTATTTGTCGCTAGAAATTCAGACGGCTAGCGCTTTACGCCGCCGCCGTCTGATGTGAAATGAGCTGCGTTCCACGTGATCTTGCAGTGAGTCCTTGCTGACTTAGTTCGCGACGCGATAACGGCTGATATTGCTGCGTAGTGTATCGGCGATGGCATCTAAGGATTGGGCGGTGGCTGCAACTTCTGCGGTGCTGCGGGTATTGCTGTCGATCATTTGCACGATGTTTTCGACCCGATTGGCCAGCATTTGGCTGGCAGAGGCTTGCTCGGTGAGCGCGACGTTGACGTCTTCGATGACGCTGGCGACAGAATTAGCGCTGCCGGTAATCAGATTCATGGCTTGCCCGGCATTGTGAGCGACTTGCATACCGGCTTCGACATCCCTGACCGACACGCGCATTTGTTCGGCCATTTGCTTCGCGCCATGCTGAATGGTGTTAATCATGGCGGCGATTTCTTGCGCCGATTGGCCGGTTTTCTCCGCCAGTTTGCGTACTTCATCGGCGACGACGGCAAAGCCGCGGCCTTGCTCGCCGGCGCGTGCCGCTTCGATGGCGGCATTTAGAGCGAGCAGATTCGTTTGGTCGGCCACATCTTTAATGACCATGGTAATGCTAGAAATTCGTACGGATGAGGTATCGAGTTCTTCGGCTGAAATGGCCGCATGGCGGATCGATTCGGCAATTTTGTTAATGTCCACCACCATATTATCGATGTGTTGTGCGCCCTCTTTGGCTGCCAGACCGGATTGTTGTGACATTTGATGCGCATCGTTCGATAGGTCGGCAATGTGGCTAATGCTGGTGGAGATTTCTTCCAGTGCCGCGGCCATCGAGGTGCTTTCATCCGATTGTCGCTCTGAGCTGCTTTTGACTTGAGCCGAGGTGGATGACAGTTGCTGCGCCGAGCCTTTGAGCGTAAAGGCTTGTTGCTGCAAGTCGGCCAAAGTGCCGCCCAGCGTGCCCAGCAAGCGATTGATCGCTTCGGCCATGGTATTGAGCTCGGCACTACCGTTCAATGGCAAGCGGCGAGTGAGGTCGCTGGTTTGGTCGATACGAGCAATTTCGTCTTGCATCGCATCGAGCGGTTTGATGATGGAGCGAGCAATCAGCCA
>CAUPHX010000311.1:0-3875 GCA_963511125.1 uncultured Deefgea sp.
CACCAAAAACCGTTGCCATAATGGCATCGCGAGCAAAACCCAGTACTCGTGATACGAGCGTCATTGAGCTGACTGCGGCCAGCGATTTTAATAAATTCATTGTTTTTATCCATCCCTGATACCACGCATGATAACGCCTACTTGCACTCGGCGTGAAGAAGGCATAAAATTGCCGACTTTCTAGGGTGTGTGTGCTGCCGAAAGTCCGTGTCTCCGGCGAAGCAGTAGACCCGTTTATACCTTTAGGAGAATTACCATGGCAAATACCGCACAAGCACGTAAACGCGCTCGTCAATCTGATGCTGCTCGCCTGCACAATGGCGCACAACGTTCAGAGTTCCGTACTGCAGTTAAAAAAGTATTGAAAGCGATCGCGGCTGGCGACAAAGCGGCTGCTGCAGCTGTTTACCAAGAATCTGTTAGCACGATCGACAGCTTGGCTGACAAAAAGATCTACCACAAGAACAAAGCGGCTCGTCATAAGAGCCGTTTGTCTGCTGCGATCAAAGCAATGGCTGCTGCCTAAGCTTTGTAAGTAACAGGTTCTAAAGCAAAATAACCCGCATTAGCGGGTTTTTTTGTGGCTATCGTTCTTGCAGGATTTTTATGGCGAGACAACGATGCAAGCCATTTTTGTTACGACTCATCGACGGTGAGTTTTAGCTAAAGCGCGTTGAAGACAGCCTAAAGCTTTGCATAATGCGCCAGTAGGCTGGCTCATCCAGTACATAAATTCGCCCGTCAGGCGCTTCGTGTGGCGCAATATCGACCGAAATTCGTACAAACCGCCCGGTTTCCTGCCAAATCGCCGCGCCGATGCGCTCCACAAACCAATCCGCACTTTCTCCTTGTTTGAGTTCTGCCTCATGGCGAACCTCGAGCAGGATGACTTGGTCTGCCAGTGATTGTCGGCGTATCCAAGATGGCATGCACCAAGCGCGCTTGATGGCTTGCAGTGTGCGCTCGGCTTCGATCGGCGAGATAGGCGCTACGCTCAGTTGTAAACGATAGGTCGTCGACATAGTGTCATCCCAGAGTCGCACAAGTCAGGTATAAAATAATGATTTGGACTTCAAACAACGGACGTGGAGGTTGATTTCTACCTCCCATCTCTTTGCATCGTATGCTAGGCTAAGAGTCTGCCCGAATGTAGTGGAATTCATTATGAACGAGAGTAGCGAATTAAGCACCCATCCTAAAGTGTTAATTGTTGATGATTCGCGGATTGTCCGCGCAACGGTCAAAAAACACTTGTCTGAACATTTTGATATTGTGGAAGAAGCCGACGGTGAAGCGGGCTGGAAACGTTTGCTAGCGGATGCCAGCATTAATCTAATGGTCTCCGATTTGACGATGCCCGAATTGGATGGCTTGGGCTTATTGGCGCGAGTGCGTAGCTCGGGTGATGATCGTTTACATCATTTGCCGATCATTATTATCTCTGGCGAAGAAGACGAAGCCACCAAATTGCGCTGCGTTGAATGTGGCGCAAATGATTTCATCACCAAATCGACCGATCGCACCGAGATGCTCGCGCGGGTTAAGGCCAATCTTGAATTAGCGGCGACTCGGCGTGAACTGGCTGAGTCACGTGCTGTGCAAGTGCAAACCACGACCGATGAATTGACAGGCGTGGGGAGTTCGCATTTATTAGATTTACAGCTCAATCAAGCGCTGGCCTTTGCCTTGCGCCACAATAGTGAAGTGACTTTGCTCTTGCTAGAAGTCAATCACCACCAAGCTTTGAATGATAAATTGGGTGAGAAACTCTACGGGCAAATGCTCGGCTTGCTGGCGAAATTGTTGGAAGGCAAGCTACGTAAAGAGGATACCTTGGCGCATCTGGCTGGGCCAATGTTTGCCATTGTCTCTCCCGCTACACCGCTGACCGAGGCTCGAATTGTCGCCGAGCGTTTGCGTAATAGCATCGCCAATGCGCGGATTAATTTCCGTGGCGCACAATTACGCGTTACCGCCAGTATTGCTGTAGCGAATTCTTGGCATGACGACGCGCAGTCGTCTGAGCGCATGATGATGATTGCGCAAGATCGTCTGTATGCGACGCCAATTGAAAATCAGGTCTTTATGCCTGAGGTGAATACGGCGATTGCACCGACGCCATTGATCGCCGAGGCTTTAGTGATGTTGCACAAGGGCATGGGCGAAGAGTTGCAGCCGCATCTTTTGGCGCTGTTATGCAATTTGCAGCCGCTACTTAAAATGGCCAATGATGATTTGAAATTGGGCTGGGACTTGTCTCGACTTGAGTCGAATTGAGTTTTTCATCACGCAATAAAAAAGCACAGCGAAACAGAGCTGTGCTTTTTTATTGCGATGTATTTGCTTGTGGCCATTGCTCATAAATAGCTTGAGCTATATACCTCATTTTTTTGCAAGGCGCGGCCAAATCGCCTCGTTACATCTTTCGGCTGTATTGCAATTACCGCGTAAAGCGCTGCGTAATCGGCATGCGCCAATCTTTGCCAAATGAGCGTTGCGTAATTCGTGGGCCAACAGGCGCTTGGCGGCGTGTGTACTCGTTGATTTTCAAGAGGCGAACGACTTTATTCACATCGGCATCAAAGTAACCGAGCTTAATAATGTCGGCAATGCTCAAGTTGTCTTCGACGTAAGCGGCCAAAATCGCATCGAGCACTTCATATTCGGGCAGACTATCTTGGTCTTTTTGGTCGGGACGCAACTCAGCAGACGGCGGGCGCGTGATGATGCGCTCAGGAATCACCACGCCTTGTTCGTTACGCCAATTGGAAAGTCGATAAACCAATGTTTTGGCAATGTCTTTCAGTACCGCAAAACCGCCCGCCATGTCGCCATACAAGGTCGCGTAGCCCGTGGTCATTTCTGATTTATTACCCGTGGTGAGTACCAGCTTGCCACCCTTGTTAGATAAGGCCATCAAGAGCATACCCCGTATACGGCTTTGTAGATTTTCTTCGGTGGTATCCATGTCTCGACCTGCAAACTCAGGCGCCAGCCCTGCCATCATCGCTTCGTACATCGGCCAGATTTCGATCTCTGAATATTGGCAGCCCAAAATTTCAATCATTTCTCGCGAGTCATTGACCGAAATATCTGCGGTGTAACGCGAAGGCATCATCACAGCATGGACTTTATCTGCGCCGAGCGCGTCAACTGCAATGGCGAGCGTCAATGCCGAATCAATGCCACCTGATAGACCGAGCAATACGCCAGGGAAACGATTTTTGCCGATATAGTCTTGAACCCCAAGTACCAAAGCGCCGTAGACACTGGCTTCAATCGACTCATCTGCAGCGATGTCGCCAATTTGCAAGTCGCCATCGACGTAATCAACGTAGCCGAGCATGGCTTGGTAGGCCGGTAGTTGCAGCGCCAAAGCGCCCGCCTTGTTAATTGCAAAGGAGTGACCATCAAAAACTAATTCATCTTGGCCACCGACCAAGTTGCAATAGAGCACGGGCATCTGGTTTTCATCGACGCGCTGGCGTGCTACTTGGCGGCGCGTGCTCTGCTTAGCTTGATGGTAGGGTGAAGCATTGAGCACTAATAATATATCCGCACCTTCGTCGCGCGCCGCAGCGGCTGGCTCGGTATCCCACAGGTCTTCGCAAATGGCGATGCCGATATTGACACCATTTTGCTCAAATACCAGCGGAACAATGCCCGGCGTAAAGTAGCGAACTTCGTCGAAAACTGCATTATTCGGTAGTAAAAGCTTGTCGTAACGACCGAGGAAATTCCCGTCGCGAATCACGCAGGCCGAATTGAAAATTTCATTCCCACTCACCGATGGGTAACCTAACACGAGGGTAATCCCGTCGAGTTCGTCGATAAAACGAGCAATTTTTTCGCGGCATTGCTGCAAGAAAGCGGGG
>CAUPHX010000312.1:0-3863 GCA_963511125.1 uncultured Deefgea sp.
CATAGATGCTGCGATATACACCGAAACACCGGTTAGGAGGGCATGGAATACATACAGCAACGGAGCTGCAAACATAAACGAAAATTCAAGTGGTTCGGTTACACCGGTAACAAATGAAGTGATCGCACCTGCCAACATGATCGAGCCGATGGCTGCTTTGTTTGCTGGTTTTGCCGCGTGGTAAATCGCCAATGCAGCGCCCGGCAACCCGAACATCATAATTGGGAAGAAACCCGCTTGGTACATACCCGTTACACCGACGACACCCTTGGCAATATCACGTCCTTGGAAAATTCCAATATCATTAATGCCCGCTAAATCAAACCAGAACACAGAATTTAGGGCGTGATGCAGACCAACAGGAATTAGTAAGCGGTTAAAGAAGGCGTAAATACCTGCGCCAGCAGCGCCCATGTCTTTAATAGAAACACCGAAATTAAACAGTGCATTGTAAACAATCGGCCAAACTTCCAGCAAAATAAAAGTAACGGCAATCATCGCCACAGAAGTGATGATCGGTACGCAGCGGCGACCACTAAAGAAAGCGAGTGCTTTATGTAGTTCAACTTGGCTAAAGCGATTGTAAATTTCACCCGCAATCAAGCCAGTTAAAATACCAATGAACGCGTTATCGATTTTACCAAAGGCGGCTGGCACAAAATCGGCGGCTTTTGGAGGTGCGGCGCAAAGGCCGCCCGCCTTAAGTGCCTCTGCGCAAGCGACCTTCGCCGCCTCGATGGCCTCTTTAGGTACTGTGACGCCCTGAAGCATTGCAACAACCTCAGGTTTAAGTAGGCTAGTAACCACAAGAAAACCAACTAGCCCTGCCAGCGCAGCAGCACCATCTTTGTCTTTTGAAATCCCATAAGCGACGCCAACAGCAAATAAAATTGGAATGTGTTCGAGAATAGAAGCGCCAGCTTTTATCAGTAACGCAGCGAGCTGATTGTTGCCGCCCCAGCCCGCCGGATCAAGAGCATAACCCACACCCAACATAATTGCCGCAGCAGGTAAAACTGCCACAGGCACCATGAGCGAACGCCCAATTTTTTGTAGATATCCTAAAATATTCACGACACATCCCCTTTTTTACATTTTCACCAAAAATAGTGATCTACATTAACTTCATGTAGTGTTTTTCGCTCGTAGAAGAAATAGCTGAACTTATTTATGAGTACGGCCTATCCAAAAATTAACTTGAGGCGATTATTCACTGACTAAATCCTGCCGGCAAGATTTCCTTGGTACATCAATTTACTTACGCAAAAATCAGCAACAAAAAACAAAATCCTTGCGGGCAATCATCAGTGAAAGCAAGCGTTTCCGATCTGCGTCGACCCTTTTTTATGCTTGAATAAGACCAAATCCATTCTCTGCTACAAGTTTTGTCATATTGTTGAGTTTGCTCAATAAGCTCAACACATTTGGTAGCTTCTTAAACATTTGCAATAAATCTTTACAAAATCGACCTGAAATTGCTGCAGAACATGCCGTAGCCATAGCAAAACGTCATTATTTACATAAACAATGCACAAAGTCGGTTTCGTCAGTGAATTGCTTCAGTTAGAATGATTTCTTTTTGTTCACTGGTAAAGTTTGCTCATGCTCACAGGTAGCCTAGTTGCGTTAGTCACTCCGATGGATGCGGATGGTCAAATCAATTATTCAGCACTTCGACAGCTGGTTGATTGGCATATTGAACAAGGCACTGACGGACTTGTTGCCGTTGGCACCACGGGCGAATCTCCGACCGTATCGGTGGATGAGCATATTGAAATAGTCAGAACGGTCGTTGAGCAAGCAGCAGGCCGAGTTCCCGTCATTGCTGGAACTGGCGCCAATTCCACGCGCGAAGCAATTATCCTTTCGGATCGTGCCTTGGCTGTTGGCGCAAATTTTGGTCTGAGTGTGGTTCCGTACTACAACAAACCATCTCAGCAAGGTCTGTACCTGCATTTTAAAGCGATTGCAGAGAACTCTAAACTCCCTACCATCCTGTATAACGTCCCAGGCCGCACCGTGTGTGACTTGGCAAACGATACCGCACTCAAATTAGCCGAGTTGCCGAATATCGTTGGCATTAAAGATGCAACCGGTAATATGGAGCGTGCAGCAGATATGATGCTCCGTGCACCGAAAGACTTTGCTTTCTACAGTGGTGACGATGCAACGACGCTGCCTTTTATTTTATTAGGTGGTCATGGCACAATTTCAGTCACCGCCAATGTCGCCCCAAAAGCGATGCACCAGATGTGCGCATCGGCACTCAAGGGCGACATTGCCTCCGCCAAATCAATCAATAGCCTCCTGCAAGGCTTGCATAAAAACTTATTTGTCGAGGCCAACCCAATCCCAGTAAAATGGGCGCTCGAAGAAATGGGTAAGATCCCTGCAGGAATTCGATTGCCGCTCACTCGCCTAGCCGATGGCGCACAAGGTATAGTTCGCCAAGCAATGCAACAAGCTGGCGTTTTATAAAATTTATTTTTTGTCGCTTTTCATCTACGGATACAAACATGCAGCAAAAGAAATTAGCTCTATATCTATCAAGCCTGTTCGTGGCAGCAAGTTTAGTGGGCTGCTCTTCGGATCAGATGTTATTGCAAAGCAAGGTCGATTATCGCGGCGGTAGTGATAACCTATCCAAAAACCCGCTAGAAGTTCCGCCAGACCTAACGGCAGTCGGTGCAAATGCAAACTACGCAGTACCCAAAAATGCGGTATTAGCCAATGAAGTACAGCCTCAAAAAAATACAGGCAATGTACTTCCCGTATTTGAAAACGCCAAAATGGTTCAAGCCAATGGGGCTCGATGGCTAGTTATTAAGGGTGATCCAGCAAAAGCCTGGCCAGAGTTGCGTGAGTTCTGGCTACAAAACGGGTTTTTATTGGCACTTGATAATGAACAAACAGGCGTCCTAGAAACCGACTGGCAAGAAAACAGAGCGTCTGTAACGACAGGCTTTCTCAGTAATATATTAAATAAAGTGTCCAGCAACTTATCTTCGACTGGAGAATTAGATAAATTCAGAACTCGGATTGAGTATGGCGCCGAGCCAGGCACGGTAGAGATTTTTATCACCCATCGTGGTATGCGAGAGGTTTTTGCAGATGGCAAAGAAGAATCAAGGGATCTTTCTGCTGGTGGCACAAGCAAAACAATTTGGACTCCACGCCCCTCTGATCCTGAGCTTGAAGTAGAAATGCTCAAATTAATGCTGCAGCAGCTCGGAATGAGCAAAGAGCAATCTGATACAGTAACAAAAAATCCACTTGAGCTTCCAACTCGGGCAACGATTAAAGACTCTGGCAACAAGCTAGAAGTAATCGATAGTTTCGATCGTGCTTGGCGACGTGTTGGCTTGGCATTTGACCGCATTGGCTACGTTATTGAAGATCGCAATCGCCAAGAAGGCACATTTATTGTTCAGCGCGCGGCCGCCAATATCGAAAAAGAAAAATCAAAAGATTACTTAGGCAGCCTTGCATTCTGGCGTAGTAAAGAGGATCCGAAAGAAAATGTGATGCAGCAGTACCAAGTTAAACTCAAAGTAGAACTAGATCGCACGATTGTTACTGTGAAACCACTTTCAGGTGGTGCCGATGAGGCTTCAAGCAAGAAAATGCTGCAAGACTTGTTGTTGCAACTTAAGTAATCAATTAGGCATAAGCTTTCAGCTTATGCCTAATTTGAAAGCAAAAAAAATCGACCTATGGTCGATTCAGACTGCTGACAAAGCCTTCCCAATTTGGAGGGCTTTGTGTTTTCATTGGGTATGCTTAAGCCTACATCCCCAATTCAGCATGAAATCGAAATGGTCACCCTCGAGCAGTTGGTGCCCAGCAATCATTTGCTCCGCCTC
>CAUPHX010000313.1:0-3859 GCA_963511125.1 uncultured Deefgea sp.
AATTTCCCGCCGCAAGCGTTGGCGCAAGGGCAAGTGATTTTAAATTGGCAGCAGGCTTTAGGTCATTCTGAGCAGGCGATGCAAAGCTTGGCACAAGAACGTGGCTTTACCGTGGGGTCGGCACAGCGGCTGTATTATTTGCAAGAAAAAAATATCTACGCCTACAGCGCGAAAACCAGCTTGGATGTGGGTGAAATGGCGATGAGTTATGTGGGCATCGACGCGGTCACCGGTGCGCGTGTTGGCTACAATTTGCCCAGCAGTATTGCGGCTGGCGATACGGTCACGAGTTGGCTTTATGCATTACATATGGGCAAAGTATGGGGCCTGACTTATCAAATTTTTGTTTGTGTTTTAGGATTGATTATTGCGGGACTGACCATTACCGGATTTATTCTGTGGCGGAAAAAGCGGCAAGCCCGCTTGGCTCACGGAGGAGTAAAGAAAAAACTCGCCAAATCTTGAGCGTGGAACTCGTTTTTAAATGATGGGTATTTGATTTTAGGTCATTATTAGTATTGCTTACAGAGCAATACCATTGTATTGCCCTGCAGTACTGACGCGGCTTTAGTCTTGCTGGCCCATGCTTTCAATGGTGTGATTTTGATTGGTATAAATACAAATATTGCCGGCGATCTCAAGTGCTTTTTTAACGACGAGTTCGGGCGATAAATCGGTGTTTTGGAGTAGGGCCGTGGCGGCGGCTTGCGCGAATGCGCCGCCTGAGCCGATCGCCGCGATGCCTTCTTCTGGCTCCAATACATCGCCATTACCTGTAATCACCAGGGTGGCCGTAGGGTCTGCAACGATCAGCATCGCCTCAAGGCGGCGCAGCATCCGATCAGTGCGCCAGTCTTTGGCCAGTTCAACGGCGGCGCGGGTGAGGTGGCCTTGATGTTTTTCGAGTTTGGCCTCAAAGCGCTCGAACAGCGTAAAGGCGTCAGCAGTGCCGCCAGCGAAGCCAACAATCACTTTGTCGTTGTATAGTTTGCGCACTTTGCGCGCCGTGCCTTTGATGACCACGTTGCCTAAAGTGACTTGGCCGTCACCGCCCACGGCGACATGATTGCCACGGCGAACTGAGACGATGGTGGTGCCGTCAAATTGCTCCATGCTGAACTCCTCAATTGAATGTGCAGTCTAGATGAAGCCAAAGCGCGGAAAAGCAAGTTGCAGTGGGATTATTTGCGCCGCTCAACGTGCAGCATTTCGGCGATACCCATCACCCGCAGCATACCCAGCACGAGCTCATTATTGTTGATAATGCGGATTTGTTTGCCTTGCTGTAACCAAATCATTGCCAGATTGAGTAGTTGCCCAGCCGATTCAAAATCAATCCGATCAATACGCGCAAAGTCGAGCGTGACATGGGTGTTAGTGCCAACGAGGTCGGTAATTTTGTTCAGTAGCTGCTGCTGATCGGCGGTAATGATGCCGATGAGTTGAGATTGTTCATCAGCCTCTTGCTCGACTTCTGCTCTTGCTTTGGCTTCGTCGCTGGCAATTTGTGCGCCAGTTTTCGGCGCTTGCAGGGGGTCCCACGATGGTGGTGAGACTTCAAAGGTGATTGCGTAATCGACGGCTAAGTTTTCAAACTCTTCCTGTAGGCCTAAAATCTGATGTATTTCGATCAACAATAGCCAAAATGGCGCTTCTGCAGGTATACGTCGGCCTACTTCAATTTTTGGGGTGATTAGATCAATCAGCGCTTTTGAGCCTAAAACCTGGAGCTGACCTTGTTGCTTGTGGCGACGAGGTAAGACGGCGACTAACTCAGCAGCACCTAAGGCATCGATTTTTTTTAGCTTACCAAAGTCAATACGAATATCGGGGGTTTTTTGTCGCGTCGCCAAAAATTGCTGCGCTTCTTTTTCGATATTGGCAACGGTGAGTTCGGCAGGAAAAGCGTGGTATGCGCTGGCATTGCTCACGACTTTGGACTGATTGACTTGTTGTCGCCAGACTGGCGGCGTTTTTTCAAATACCACAACAAAGTCTAGCCCGAGGGCGTCAAAGGCTTGGCGATTTTGCTGTTGCTGATAAAGCTCAAACAACATGAGCCACGGCTCAAGTTTTCGTTTGCTGATAAATGCGGGTTTCTCCGCCTCTAGAATCCCAATCGCGGCGAGTAATTGATTGTTTGCATGCAACATGGCCGCTTGCTCCTCAGCGGGCGACAGCACATCATTGCTCGATTCAACTTCGATTGTTAGCTTTGATAAATCATACTGCTGGGTTTCTGTTTGGGATTCTACGGTGCTAGCCGCTTTGTCATCTTGAGCTGGGATGACCGTTTCAGGACCAAAAGGTTTTGACTGCGTACTTGGATCTCGCACCCGAGCTGAGACCGTAGCGGGTCCACTTTGCGTTTGAGGATCGTTGCCATCTTGATCTTTTTTACGAAAAAACGAAAACACTGCGTATGTCCTAGGTTTGGGGGCAAATTCACCCGATGTATTAGGATTTTACTGCTAACATGCTGCTGAGGCGATTCTCTTGTTTACAGTATAGATTCAGCAAGTAGAGAACACCTAGGCACATTATATCTTGTCACTTTATTCATCATTTGAATTAACACAAATTTAATCATGACGACACTCAAAAATTTTTTCCTGTGGTCACGCTGGTCACGATTTATTGTTTATTTTATTGCCGCTGCGGCCTTGTTTGGGGCAGTGGGTGCATGGGCGATTCCTGCGATATTGCGGCCATGGCTTGCAGAAAAAGCCAGCGTTGCTTTGAATCGTGCGGTAGACATTGGCGCGATCAATATTAATCCTTACCTGCTACAAGTCACGCTGCGTGATGTTGTCATTAAAGATCAGTACGGTGAATTTGCGAGCTTTAAATCGCTATTGCTGGATGTAGAAACATCGTCGATTTTTCGCCTCGCACCTGTGCTGCGAGCAATAACGTTAGAGCAGGCGAAAGTGAATGTCGTTCGTCTTAGTGCAAATCAATATAATTTTTCAGATTTACTCGTTTCAAAAGACAAAGAGCCTGCCACCTCATCAGAGTTGCCTCGTTTTTCACTCAATAATATTCAGCTAATCAATGGCAGTGTGCAATTGGATGACCGATTTATTGGGCAAAAGCAGCAATTGGACCAACTCAATTTTGCATTGCCGTTTCTGTCAACGTTACCCAATCGCATCGACGAATACATTCAGCCTCACTTTTCTGGGCGATTTAATGGCCAGCAGTTTGCTTTGCAAGGGGAAAGTAAACCGTTCAAAGATAGTCTGGATACCGCTTTAAAGTTAAAAATTGATCAGCAAGATTTAACCACTTTATTGGGCTACGCACCCTTACCGCAAGGTTTACAGATTTCGAGTGCCAAACTCAGTAGCCAGCTTGAGTTAATATTTCGCCAGCAAAAAAATCGTGCAGAGCTGGTTTTAAATGGTCATGTTGTACTCGACGATGTCGTAGCGACGCAGCAATCGCAGCCTTTGCTTGCATTCAAGCAATTCAATATTGAATTGAATAATATGCAGCCCTTAGTTCAGCAATTCCGCTTTGGCAAAATAGCGCTCAATGGTTTGGATATGACCGTCTCTCGCGACAATGCGAGTGTATTCAATTGGCAAAAGTTGCTCAGCCAAGCCCAAGCAAAACCAGCGGTCAGCGCGTCGGCAGTCACTGCATCGTCAGTGGCAAAGTCGGCTGAAAACAAAATGCTGCTTGAGGTGGCAGAGTTCAATCTGCTGGATAGTCAGGTCCGCTGGATTGATGCCGGTGTGACGCCGACTCATACGACTTCATTGCAAGCAATGTCTTTGAATGTGAAGCAAATTTCGAATCAAACTAAAACGCCTTTTCCTGTGCAATTTAAAGCGACAACCGATAAAGCAGCCAG
>CAUPHX010000314.1:0-3846 GCA_963511125.1 uncultured Deefgea sp.
CTCCTCGTTAAACTTGGCTAAATCGGCACTACTTTGCCGATCAAGCCCCAGCGTGTTTTGATCCATTTGCCGCGAGATCCGCAGCGAGCCGATGATGATATTTGACAATGCTTCAGTGTGCTTTTGCGCAATCCGTTGCCAGTCTGCGCGCAGATTACTCAAGGTATTGCGCTCGATTGAGTTGGGTAGCGTTAAGGCAATGGCTTGCGCCAGCAATTCATCGGTCAATTTACTTTCACGCAAAAACAAATCGCGGTGCTTTTGAAACAACGTTGCATCATAACTACGTAATAAAGCAATTTTAAATTCTCGCACTTCAACCATCAGCTGAATATGCGCAGCAGTGACGGCATCATCGAGTTGCATATTGCGCAAAATAGTCTGCTCGGCGATATCTTGCTGCGCCTGAATCGCTTGCATTTTGGCGAAGCCCAAACCGCCGATCAGCATGAAGGTAATCAGGATGATCATCAGTAATAAGAGGAAACGTACTTTTAAGGTCAACATATTGGATTCACCTTTACCAATTACGGTGTGGTTTTATCGATTTTGAAATAAGCCAGTTTCAGTTGCAGTGCTGCAGATTGGCCGGTCATTTCTTCGGCGACCGCGCTTAATTCTTCGGAGGCCGCCGCATTTTGCTGAACAATATTATTGAGCTCGTAAATCGCATTGTTGATTTGGGAAATACTTTCGGATTGTTCCCGCGCCGAGGCGGCGATTTCCTGATTTAAATCTGCGGTGCGTTGAATGCCGGGCACCATCGCGTCGAGCATCCCGCCTGCATCATTGGCGACCTTGATACTGCTGCCAGCGAGCTTGCCAATTTCTTTGGCGGCTTTTTGACTTTGTTCGGCCAATTGGCGAACTTCGCCCGCCACGACGGCAAAGCCGCGCCCGCGCTTACCGGCGCGGGATGCCTCGATGGCGGCATTTAAGGCCAGCATATTGGTTTGATAGGCAATGTCATCAATGATGTCGATGCGGGCGACAATGTCGTTCATCGCTTGCGCCGTTGCTTTGACCGTGGCACTGCTTTGCGCCGCCTCTTCGGCGGCGGTGCTCGCGAATTTTTCGGTGACGGTGGCGTGGTCGGCGTTGTAACGCACTGCGGTGGAGATCTCTTCCATTGAGGCGCTCACTTCTTCCAAACTACTGGCTTGTTCAGATGCGCTTTGCGATAAATTGAGCGAAGTTGAATTCATTTGCGCCGCCCCCAGCGCGACCCCTTGGGCACTGCTGCTGAGTTCTTGGAAAATACCTTGCAAACGTATCACCATCAATTGCATCGACGCCATAATGCTGCCGCTCGGATATTGCACCCCATGAAAATTCGCGGTGAGATCTCCTGCAGCCACTTGCGCCACCCAATTTTTGACGTCTTTTGGGTCGCCACCCAGTTGGCGTTGCAAATTACGGATAACAAACCACGCCAAAAAGGCGACCAGTAAGGTACCGCCAAGACCGCCAACAATAATCGCGAGCTGATTCAAACTTCCTATCGCCTGCATCTCTTTGTTGCGGATTTCCAATAGGCTGAGTTCTTCGTCCTCAATATCGGACAGCAGCACTCGCATCGCATCCATCTGCACTTTACCTTGGCCTGTCATTGCCATGACCTCAGGAAAACGACTCAGGTCATCCGCAATACTGCGCCGCAACGCCAGAGCCGGCTGGACCGATTCTTTGCGCCACGCCTCATACATGACTTTGAGCTTATCGATTCTTTTTTGCTGTTTTGGATTATCAGCGGTGAGTTTTTTGGCCTCGATAATGTGTTCGTTAAAACCCTGCTGACCGAGTGTCAATGGTTCCAAAAACTCATTTTTACCAACCACCAAAAACCCGCGTTGTCCGGTTTCGACATTGAGCAACATTTCCCGCATACCATGGATTTGAATGATTACCTTATGGGTGTGGACATCCCATTGCCGCGCCGTTTCAAAGCGACTAAAGTTGGCATAGCCAATCCCGATAATCGTCATAAATGTCAGCAAAATCAGCGAAAATGCGGCGATCAATGGGGTTGAGACTTGTCTGTTGGCTATCATTGCAAACTCCGTGCTGTTGGGCGACACAGTGACTGATTTAAAATAAGTTCTGCTGCATTAACGCCGCTTGCTGCGTGATCTGGTTGAGCTCGCTGGTCGGCAGTAAACGCTCTGCATCCAACACCACGATAAATCCGTCTTCCTGCATGGCAATCCCCACGATGAAATCGTGGCGCACCTCTGCGTCAAACAAGGGCGCGTCTTCGATGACTTTCGGTGGCAGCACCAGCACATCGCAAACGGTATCGACCAATAAGCCCAAGAGTTGGGCGTTTTGCGCCAGTTGGCAAATGACGATGCTGCTGCGTTTATTCACGACCAAGGGCGGGCGACCTAGCCGCACCGCGAGGTCAATCACTGGCAAGGCATGACCGCGCAAATTGTAAATGCCACGTATAAAATCGGGCATCAACGGTGCAGGGCTGACATGGCGATAAAAAATAATCTCCCGCACTTGTGCCACCCGCACAGCAAACTGCATCTCGCCCAATAAGAAGCTAATGTAATTGTGGGTATATTCTGCTGAGATATACTTATCAATGGCTTCCAATTGATACCCCGTAATATTTAATTCATGGCACTGGCCTTGCTGGCCAGTGCCTTAATTCGCCGAGTTGTTCGTGGTGGTGTTGAGTCTAAAGTAGGTCAATTGCTTGTCGAGCGCTTGCGCTTGATTGGTCATTTCTTCGGCATTGGTCGTTAGCTCCTCGGCAGAGGCTGCATTTTGTTGAACACTGTTATTGAGCTCCAGCAACGTCGTGTTCACTTTGCTGATGTTTTCCGATTGCTCGCGAGCGGTGGCGAGTAGCTCTTGATTCAAATCGGCGACGACCTTGACGTTACTACTGGCGAGTTTGCCAATTTCTTTGGCGGCTCTTTGGCTACGCCCAGCCAGCTCGCGCATCTCGACGGCGACCACGGCAAATCCACGTCCTTGCTCTCCCGCTCGCGCGGCTTCGATGGCGGCATTCAGTGCCAGCATATTGGTTTGATAGGCCATTTCATCGAGGATGTCGATACGCTCGGCGATGTCGTTCATGGCTTGCACCGTCGCTGAAACGGTACGACTGTTTTGATTGCTATGGTCGGCGTTGTAATTGACGCTCCAAGCGATTTTCTCCATCGCCGCACTGACCGATTCAATATTGATCGCTTGCTCCATCGTGCTATTTGATAAATTGCTCGACGCAGATACGGTTTGTTCAGAGCCCATGCTCACCACTTGGGCGCTACAGCGGATTTCTGAAAAGACGTTTTGTAAACGCAGCACCATTTGCTGCATGGAAGCCATCACGCTGCCTAGCGGGTATTGTTGGCTCTGAAAGTTCAGTGTTAAATCGCCGCCAGCGACTTGGCCGACCCAGAGCGACACGTCACTGGGGTCGCCGCCCAGCGTACGTTTCACTTCACGCAAAATATACAGCGTAATAAAAATCGTCAGCGCAATCGAAATCAGCGCGATCATCACTAGGCTCTGTATCGCTGCGTCTTTGATTTGCCGCGCTTTTTCATCGGCAGCAATCGAGCGTTTCACTTCTTCATCTGCGAGTGCTTCGACCAAAGTAGTCAATTCATTATTCAGCGGCGACGTTTTGCTGACGAGCAGCGCCATGGCTTCCTCGGTGCGATCTTGATAGCCCAGTTCTGCGTTTTGATCGATCGCGCTGCGCGCTGCAGGGAGCTTACTGGCGATCTCAGCCATCAGCCGCTTTTCTTCTGTACTCATGTTGGCTTCATGCTGGCTGTAGAGGGCTTTCAACACCGCATAATCGGCATCCCATTGATCGCGGGTGGC
>CAUPHX010000315.1:0-3808 GCA_963511125.1 uncultured Deefgea sp.
ATGTACAGTAGAGCAGCGCATCGGTTTCTTCGGTGACGTCGGCACGATGGAAGCGCACTTGGGTGTCCAACGCTTCGGGAATGGCGTAGGCATCGTCAAAGACGACTAGCTGTACTTGGGGTAAATCACTACTGAGATGTTCAAAACGCCAAGCCAAGCCTTCCTCATGCATCAAACGCACTAGGAAATCATAATCCGATTCGCGATATTGCAGGCAATACGAGCGTTGCGGATGATCACCGGTGAGTTTGAAATCCACAGTTTGCACTGCGGCAAAAACGGAATTGTTGGCCTGATGCTCTCCCAAGACCTGCTTGATGATGTCGGGAACCGAAATATCCTGAAAGACGCGTGAGGTACGGCGGTGACGCAGTAATGCAAACGGCGGCTCGACAATCAGTTGATACTTGGCAAAACTGCCATCGGCACCGAGCATTTGTGCTTGCGACACCACGCCACAGCGCTCAATTGTGTCGCCATTGGCATCGGCCACGCCAAGCACAACGGCTAAGCCCAACAAAGATTTCAGCTCAATCTCATTAGAGGGTGACAGACAATCGATTTGGTAGCGATACGACTGATTGATACCCTCGCGACCGGTGACTGATTGCGGCAGGAGCTGTTCACCCCAGACTGATTCCAATTGACCACCGTCCCCGAGTTGGAGGGAGATCAGGCGATTGTCTTGGTTAAAGGCCGCGGCAAACGAGGCGAGCAGATCACTGAGGTTCATCACGAAAACTTTAGTGCACGGAATAGGCTGGTATATTACGCGAAAATGACTATGTGCCGACTGCATTGTTGTGATTTAATTCACAATGCTGATATGGGTTTTATAAAAAGATTGGCATTCTGCATTTCTAGAAAGGCGCTCTGAAATGCACGCGCATCAACAAGTGCATGGTGCGCAGGCCATTCAGGCGTAAATGAGTTGTGTAGTGCACGCTGAAAAATAGGGTTCGCAATGAACTCGCTGGTGAGCATCTGCTTCTCGCCAACGTTTTTTGGGGGCTGATCATAGTCATCCCCTAAAAAAGCATCGGCCAGCAGTTCCCAATCGGCAAAATAATCGAACATCAACGTGGCTGGTTCCGGCAACTGTTCAAACCAAGCACGAAGCCGTTGCGTAAGTTCTGTTCGATTGCATGTAGTGCCTTCAATGCGACCCAGTAAGGGGAGTACCGCTTCGCGGACAAAGTCGCTGCAGTCTTCAGCCCGATAGTCATTGCGCTCGGCATAGAACTCACGACCATCTTCGCTGACGAGCGCGATACTGATCAAATCGATTTGCACGAAATCGGTAAATTCAGTATCGACAAAAACGCGCATCAGTTATTCCGCTTCAAGTAGTGTTAACGACTAGAGATCTTGCTACATGTGAACGAAGCTAAGCCCTGTATCACCAGCTCCCGATGGACTTTTAACTTTTTGTTGAATGTTCGGGCGTCACTTGGGTTCCTAAAATAGATCTTGTATTCAAAGGCTTCATCATTCGCATATATCTTTATCCCTGCTATTTTTGCACCGTCCGCTAGCACAATGCTGGGGGTGAATTTTTCCAGCGCATAGTTGATCAATACCCCGTTACTGTCGTAAACCTTGGTACTAACGACGTTATCGCCTTCTTCATCCATGGTAGTAAATTTCTTGTCGGCTTTAAAAATTAAGTGGGACTGATACTGTTGTAGAGGTTTTGCGATCTTGCTGGGGATTGGGGCAAAGACCAGGCCGGCCTGACTCAATTGTGGCTGTATTGCAGTCAATAACTCTGGCTTGCATTCATCGAAAGATTGCCTAAAAAACTGGCTTTGGGCTTCATCTAACTTGATCTCAGTGGGGGCTGCCAATACTGGATATGAAATAACACTTCCCAATACAGTGGCAAAACTTAGCATTAAAACAGTGTGTTTCATTGGACGTTTCTCTTCGGGGATTGGTGGGAGTTTTGCTCGGATTGATCTCAAGGGCAATTATTGCGCCAAAACCCCGCTCCAAGTCGTGTCGAGGGCACCTTCGCAGTTGCTGCGCTTCCCGGTGAATTTGTTGCCATCAAACACAAGACGAACCGAACCCCAGTAGTAACCTGTTGCCGCTTTATCAAAAGTAAGGAGCTTATTGCATCGGCCATGGTCAGAGCGATGATCCATGTATTTACCCGTCAGAACGTTGCCGTTCATTTCACCGACGATTTGCACCCAGTAATTGGTGTTGTTACCCTCGGTGACTTTAGCGACGACGAAGTTGCCAGTTTGTAGAAAGGTCAGATTGGCTTGGGTTGGGCGATTATTGATGTTGACGGTAGTGAGCCAATTGGTACTCACGCTCTTGGGCTGGCTTTGACACGCGCTGAGTAATACGCACGCAGAAACAGCAATAATGCCCAGTTTTTTGGTACTTAACAGCATAGTGCTTCCTAGTATTTGATTGAAGGTAATTTGATCTTGATGCCACCCAGATTGAGTGTCTCACCGTCTGTTTTGGATTCTTGGCCTGCTCCCTCACCAATCTGATAAGTGGTCGGCTCTGCTTGCTGCGAAGTTGACGGCTTTTTACCCCAGTGGCTCAAGTCAACTTGCTGTGTGAAAATGGTGTCCGTGGCGACTGATTTACTGTTTGAGCCCATGATTTTGGCCCATTCTGCAGGGCTAGGCCCTGGCTTCAGAGTTAAACTTCCTTCCCAGCCACGATCATCAATCAAGTGCGGAAAGGTAAATGCTGTTGCAGTCATCCCCTTCAGGATGTGAGCTTGTGCTGCGGTTTTGAGTGGAGAGCATAATGAAGATGGGCGTTGTAATAAACTAGACTGTCGAGTTTGCAGAAATGCGTCCCAATTGCTCCAGCCGCGCGCATCACACCAGAGTGATCGGACGATTTGCCGGCTCATTACATTGGGTTCCATAAGGTCGAGGCTGCTTGGAACCAAATATGTGGTGGTATTTAAACCTTTTGCCGCTTTGAATTGTCCCTGGAACACTTTGCACCAAGGGCAATCATAAGCACCGAAATAAATCACTTTGCGTTGGCCTGCACCGACGGTCTTAGCAACTAGCTCATCAAAGCGAATATTGGCGCGTAAAGCATTGCGCAACTCATCTGGGTTTTCGATTGTTGGTGCACCAGTACGCGTATAGCGCCAATCTTTGCCTAACGTCAGGCTAAAAATAGTGGCATTTTCGTTTACTAGAATGACATCTCGTTCATCGTCTAGCCGAGTCCAAATCGCATAGATGCCTTTAACTAAGGTTTCAGTGGCTGTTGCATTTTTGGTCATCCCGCGCTTTGAGCTGGGCAATGTAGCTGTAAATGCCATCATTGCTTCGTCTGGTGAACCTGCAACAGCGAGTTGAGGTAGAAAAAATGAGGGTAAAAGCAATGTGAGAAGGAACTTCCCTTTGTTTCCAGCGTGCATAACAAACCCATCCCAATCTTGTTATTGACGGCTTTAATGCTGCAACCATGATTTGGTGAACAGTTTTTGCTCGTCACTTATATGTAAGAACTGCACAATTATACATATACGTATGTATTTGTGAAAATTACGGATGCGGTTTTTGAAGTGCTGGTATGGCGTGGATACTACCCGCCATGGAAATCAGCTACCTCATTAGTCGCTTGCGTGAAGAACGCGGATGGTCTCAGGACGATTTAGCATTTAGGGCAAACACTTCGGCCGCGACTATTTCTCGTCTTGAAAAAGACAAACAAACACCAAGCCTAGACTTGCTCAAGGGATTGGCCAGTGCATTTGATATGCAGCTTTATCAATTCGCAGCACAACTGGAAGAAGTCGAGCCAAGTGATTTGCCAG
>CAUPHX010000316.1:0-3806 GCA_963511125.1 uncultured Deefgea sp.
GAAGTTGCTCGATTTCCCGCCGCATTCGCTCGGCGATTTTTGCTACCATCGCTGCGTCCACATTGATCACAATCAGCACAAATTCCTCACCACCATAACGCGCCAGCATGTCTCGTTCACGGGTCAAATGGCTCAGCGCCGCACAGCTATTTCGCAAAACAACATCGCCAATATGATGCGAAAAATCATCATTAACGCGTTTAAAGTGGTCAAAATCAATCATAATTGCCCAAAGGCTTTCTTGATTTTCTTGCGCGGCTTGGATTAATTCGGGTAAACGCTCGTCTAAAGCGCGCCGATTGTATAAACCCGTTAAGGCATCGCGATAGGCGGCACTTTCTAGTGCCTGTAAACGGCCCGACTCTTGATGGCGCTGCTGCTTCAGTTGCGTCACTTCCATTTCGGACACGAGCAACTGAAGCTTTAGCTCCGCGCCACTCAAACGCCTTGCCTCGACGGCACTCAGTTTACTGATTGCTAGCTGCTGTTGCGACTTCATAAAATGATCATGAAAGCCGATGTGATGCATCATCGCATTCACATAATCGCCGCGACCTTCATAGATTTGATAGAGCAGATGATGGATTTGTTGCAGTAAACTCAAGCCATTAAATTGGCTGGCAAATTGCAGCGCCTGCTGTAAATCGGCTTCTGCGCCTTGACTGTCTTGTAAACTGATTTTTAAACGACCTAAACCCAATAAGTTCAGTGTTTGACCCCACAAAAAACCCACCTCGGCATTCATTGCAAGCGCTTCATTAAAGCGGATTAATGCCAATTCGTTCTCGCCTTGAGCTGCATGAATCATGCCCAGATAATTACAAATTTCAGCCAACCAATCACTACGTAGTGGCAAAATCAACAGTGTTTGGGCGAACATTAAAATACGCTGCGCCAAACTGTATTGCTCAAGCGTGACTAAAACCGCAGCCAAATGCAGCCGTGCTTTACAACGTAAATCTTGCTCGCCCGTTAAATCCGCCCATTCCACCGCCAGCGATAAGAAATGCAACGCTTTATTGGGATCAGCGCACTGCACATGCAAATCACCCAATCCTAAATAAGCCTCAACATAAGATTCGCGCGCATTAGCAGCCAAGGCACTTTGTAAAGCGTCCAGCCACAACAAAAAAGCCGCATGGAACTGGCCTAGCATTTGCTGCGCCGTCGCCATGCTGATGAGCGTTTCTGCTTCCAAAGGGCGTAAATTTAGGGCTTTTGCTTGCCGTTGTGCATTCCGCAGGGTGGGCAAGGCGATTTCGGCGTCACTCAAAATCAGTTGCGCTTTGCCGATCAGGTATTCCGCCTGAGCACTGCCAGCCAGATAGTCAGTTTGCGCTGCGGACGCAGCAGCAGCCTGCGCGAGTTGAAGTGTTTCTTGGCAATTGACACGATACAGCGCTCGCGCCTTCAGCAATAAGGCGTCGATCTCTGCGCGGGTCGTGACATCGTGGTCACTGGATGAGTTTCTATTCACACTGAATACCTACCAGCGGTATTCAAATCAAGGCCATTATAAATAATAGCCACAGATAAATACCCTACTAGCGATTAAGTTCCAGTAATAATTCACGTAAACGATCGCTGTCTTCTGCATCGAGCATCTTCGCCACGATCGGTTTAATATAATCCATTTCAGCCGACAAAATGAGCTGTTTTACTTTGAGTAATTGAATCGGCAGCATCGAAAAACGACGTAAGCCAAGGCCAAGTAAAAGTCGGCTCAAACTTGGATCGCCGGCCATTTCACCACACATCGACACGGGCTTGCCGAGTCGATTGGCGGTGCCGATCACATGATTCAAAAGCTGCAAGACGCCTGGGTTAAGTGGGTCGTATAAATGACTCACCGCATCATCATTACGATCCACCGCCAGCGAATATTGAATCAAATCATTGGTGCCAATCGACACGAAATCAAGATGATTCAAGAAGGTGCCAACCGCCATCGCAGCCGCAGGCACTTCAATCATGCCGCCCAACTCGATGTGCTCGTCAAACGCAATCCCGTTGGCGCGTAAATCCGCCATCACTGCATCTAAATGGGCGCGAGTTTGCTTGACCTCAGAAATTGTCGACAGCATGGGCAGTAATAATTTAATGGTGCCAAATGCAGATGCCCTCAACACAGCACGTAGCTGAGTACGGAACATTTGCGGCTCGGCCATACATAGCCGAATTCCGGTTAAACCCAGTGCAGGATTGGGTGCTTCGTTTTCTGACTGCCATGAAGGAATTTTGTCTTTGCCCAAATCCACGGTACGAATAATGACCGTTTTACCGTGCATGGATTCGGCGACCGCCTTGTAGGCGATAAATTGCTCATCCTCGCTGGGAAGGTCGTCTTCTTTTAAAAACAAAAATTCAGAACGGAATAAACCAATTCCCGCCGCGCTGTTTTCGAGCGCCAAGTGGCAGTCTTCTGGCAGTTCAATATTGGCAAACAACTCCACGGCGGTGCCATCGAGCGTAATCGCTTGGCTAGTCCGAATATCTTGCAGCGCATTTTGTTTGAGCTGCCATTCACCTTGCCGCAGGCGATATTCGGCCAGAATGGTTTCATCGGGATCAATAATCACGACGCCATTGATGCCATCCACGATGATGAGCTCTTGCTCGCGAATCATGTCGCGCGCATGGCGCAAAGCGAGCACGGAAGGCAAATCAAGACTACGCGCTAGAATCGCCGTATGCGAGGTCACCCCACCCACATCGGTAATAAATGCGCGATAGTTGGTGTCTTTGAATAGCACCATATCGGTTGGCGACAAATCATGCGCCACCAAAATGCAATCATCACCGCCACAATGCGGCGCATGAAAGATCGGCTCGTGACCGGCCAGCGTTTTGAAAATCCGCTCAGTCACTTGAATCACGTCGGTGCGGCGTTCGCGCAAATACTCGTCTTCAATTTCATCAAATTGCGCCAGCAATACATCAAGCTGCTGTTGCAAGGCCCACTCGGCGTTGCACTTTTGCGTCTGAATCAGTTGGATCGGGTCTTTCGACAGCGTGTGGTCGTTGAGCAGCATGATGTGCAGACTTAAAAACGCCCCCAACTCAGTCGGTGCGTTTTCTGGGATGCTGCCCCACAATTGCTCCAGATCTTTGCGCGTTTGACGAATCGCATCTTCAAAGCGCATCACTTCCGAGGCAATGGCCTCAGTGGGGATCTGGTAATGCACAATCTCAATATCAGCTTGTGACACTAAATGGGCGTGACCGATGGCAATGCCGCCACCGATTCCCAAACCATGCAAAGTAATACTCATCCACTACCCTCCGCTCGGCGTTGCCGCCTCTGCCTATGGCTCTTTGGCCAAGGTCAACATCATGGATTGCGAGTTGATACGACCTTACTCGCCTTCGCCAAATTTATCGGCAATCAATGCAAGCAACGCAGTCATCGCTGCTTCTTCATCCGGTGCATTACTGGTTTCAATCGTAATCTTGCTGCCTTTACCTGCAGCCAACATCATTACACCCATAATCGACTTGGCGTTGACTCGACGTTGATTGCGGGTAATCCACACTTCGCATTGAAACTGGCTAGCTAACTGAGTGAGTTTGCTCGACGCTCTAGCGTGCAGGCCTAATTTATTGATAATTTCAACTTCTTGCTGCTGCATGTTTAAACACCCTTATCTTCTGACTGTATCGACGGCAGCATATACAGCACGCCTTCCAAACCACCGGTAATCGCTTTGCTCACGGCAATATCGAGCGACTGATGCCCATAGGTTAAAGCGCGTACCAACATCGGTAAATTCACCCCTGCGACCGCTTCAATCTTGCCCGGCACAATC
>CAUPHX010000317.1:0-3798 GCA_963511125.1 uncultured Deefgea sp.
CGCGTGCAAAGCGCGTTCAATCAAGGCCTTGGTGAGCTGCTTGAGCAAGCCATTCTCACCAATGATGTCTTCTGGCTTGTGGTAATTGGCCAGTAAGCTATCAATTAAGTAGTTAGGTATCGGTTTTATTGAGTTCATCATCATTCCTTGTATGCCAGTAGTTTCCAGCATGGTGACCGTTTACACAAAATATCCTACACCCTCTAATCCGGCTAACTTGCTCGGCAATCGATTGAGCAGAAGCTGTTTGTTCGTCAACCGCCGCCGCAATCGAGGCCATTTTCTCCGCAACTTCCTCGCTTTCAATTCTAATTTGCGTTAATGAACGAGAAACTGTTTGTCCGTGCTCATTAAAATCTCGCAAATGAATCGCTGCAGCTTGAATGGCTTTGGTGGTAACTTTGGTATTGTTTTGCGTTTTTTGCAAAATATCTTGAATCTTTTTTGTGGAGTCGGTGGTGTGCTGTGCGAGTTTTCTGACTTCATCTGCGACAACGGCAAATCCTCGGCCCGATTCTCCTGCGCGAGCGGCTTCAATTGCCGCATTTAAGGCTAATAAATTCGTTTGATCTGCGATTTCTTTAATTGTGCTGCTGACGGCCACGATATCTGCAAAAGACAATGACAGCGTTTGCATTTCTGATTCGACTTGTTGAAAGTGGCTCGAAAATGAGGCTAAGTTTTAAATTGTAGTTTGACCTGCTTGATCTGCGTGAATGGTTGCATGCAGTGACGATTGGGCGGTCGCAGCTGCTTGAGCCGCTAATTGACCAACATAGGCAATTGCTGCACTTAAAGTCTCGCTACCTTGGCCGATTTCGTTGAGCTGTTGTGATTGCGAATCGGTATTGTGGCTGACTGCGCTACTTAACTCCGTAATTCTCTGTGCGTCGGTACGGCTTTCAATCGCGGCATGACTCGTCTGCGTGAGGACGCGATGCAGTTGTTGCAAAAACTGATTAATAGCAATTCCTAAATGACCGAGTTCATCTTTACTTTCAGGCATCCGCATTGAGATGTGCCCGTCACGGAGTTGATTGGCCACAGCACTCATCGTGTTTAATGATTTTTGTAGTCGTTTTGCAAAACCCAATTGGGAAAATACAATAATTAGGCCGGCAAAAATGATAGGGATAATCACGCCCCAAATCAATTGTTTGATGTCTTTTTCGATAATCTCTTTAGCCTGATTGGCATCAAGTGCAATCGCTTTGGATAGCTCGGAAATCTGTGTGATTGCAGGTGTCAGGTCATTACGAAACAACTGCTCTGGAATGGAAATTGCATCTTCTGGGCTTGTTTCTGCGATTTGTACCGCGTTGCGAAACTGGCTCAAATAGCGTTGCCATTTTTGTTCTAAGGACTGAGTGAGAACAGATGATTGCTCGGCAGTCAGCACTTGGCTGAGTTGCTTTTGCGCATCGGCCACTTGGGCTTCGCCTTCTTGTAGACTTTTATTAATATCGGGCGACATCAAGTCTAATCTAGACACCGAAAGCATCGTCGATTTCATTTGTGCTAATTGATTGAGACTGGTTTGCATTTGCTGATTGGCATTGAAGTGTTGATTTAGAATACTTAATTTCCAACTGCAGATCATAACGGCAACGAAGAGGGCACCGACAGTGATGGCGCTGACGAGTTTGAGCTGAGTGGAGATTTTCATTGCGGATCTACTTTAGGTGAACATGACTTTACAGAATAGAGTATGAATATTTCATTCATGTTGCGATGAATATTTCATGTGTGGAGTGTATGGGTATTTAAATGAAGGCTTTATTTTGTATGGCTTATAGTTAAATACATAAGAAAAAAGCCGCGAGAGGCGGCTTTTTTTATGAGTATATTTTTGTCAATTAACCAAATTTACCCGTAATGTAGTCTTCATTTGCTTTCACTTTTGGCGCAGTAAAGATCGTATCGGTTTGATCCATTTCGATCATTTCACCCAAATACATATAAGCCGTGTAGTCGGAAATACGCGCAGCTTGTTGCATATTGTGGGTCACGATGGCAATCGTGTAGTCTTTTTTCAGTTCGTGAATCAATTCTTCAACGTGAGCGGTTGAGATTGGATCTAGTGCTGAAGTCGGCTCATCCAGTAGTAAAATTTCTGGCTTCACGGCAACGGCGCGCGCAATGCACAAACGCTGTTGCTGACCGCCAGATAAACCCAAGCCGGACTGTTTGAGCTTGCTTTTTACTTCATTCCAAAGTGCCGCTTTAGTCAGTGCCCATTCGACGCGATCATCCATTTCGGATTTGCTCAACGTTTCATACAGCTTCACGCCAAAAGCAACATTATCGTAAATGGACATTGGAAATGGTGTTGGTTTTTGAAATACCATGCCAACTTTAGCGCGCAGCATGTTGACGTCAACACTGGCATCAAGAATGTTTTGTCCATTCAGAATGATCTCACCTTCGCCGCGTTGCTTAGGATAAAGGTCATACATGCGGTTGAAGGTGCGCAATAGCGTTGATTTACCGCAGCCTGATGGGCCAATAAAAGCAGTGACATGGCCTGCTAAAATATCTAAATTAATGTTTTTCAGCGCATGAAAATTACCGTAGTAAAAATTCAGGTTTTTAATCGTTAGTCCTGATTTGATTTGAGAGCTCATTATAATATTCCGTCGCAAAGTCGATAATTAGTGTTGATTAGGCTGGCGTAGTAGGACGCGCGCGATGATGTTCATAGCCAGTACAAACAGGCCAATCATCAGAGCGCCGGCCCAAGCGAGTAAATGCCAGTCTTCATAAGGGCTCATCGCAAATTGGAAAATCACGACTGGCAAGTTAGCCATCGGTTGATTCATATTTGAGTAGAATTGGTTATTCAAGGCCGTAAAGAGTAGTGGTGCGGTTTCACCTAAAATGCGGGCAATTGCAAGCAAAATACCCGTAGCAACACCCGATTTTGCCGCTTTTAGCGTAACTTGAGTGACCATTTTCCATTTTGGTGCGCCTAGGGCATAGGCCGCTTCGCGCATTGCAGTTGGAACCAGCAAAAGCATGTTTTCAGTGGTACGTAGTACGACTGGAATCACTAAAATTGCCAAGGCAAAAGAGCCTGCCCAGCCAGAAAAATGGCCTACCTGTGCGACATATACTGTGAAAACAAACAGACCAATCACGATTGATGGTGCTGAAAGTAAAATATCGTTAATAAAACGAGTTGCCGGAGCAAGCCAGCCTTTTGCACCAAATTCTGCAAGATAGGTGCCTGCCAAAATACCGATCGGAGTGCCAATCAAGACACCTACAGCGGTCATTTGCAAACTACCCAAAATGGCATTTGCTAGACCACCTTGGCTGCCTGGGGCTGGCGTTGTTTCGGTCAGCGTTTGCAGGGTCAATCCTGCAATGCCATTTGAAAATAGCGTGTACATAATCCAAAATAGCCAAAACAATCCAAACCCCATGGCGAGCATGGATAGAATCAAGCTGACTTTATTGATAAGGCGGCGGCGAAAATATAGATTTTTATTCATTGTGATCATGATGGCCACCGATTAAGAATGTGAGCCTTCATTGCGGTTTAAGCGCAAGAGGAGCAGTTTAGAAAGCACCAGTACCACAAAGGTGATGAAGAACAACAAGAGACCGAGTTGAATTAATGAAGACGTATATAGCTCGCCATGTGCTTCAGTAAATTCGTTCGCTAAAGTTGCTGAGATGGTGGTTGCTGGATCAAACAATGAATTCATTTCATTCATTGAGTTACCAATTACGAAAGTAATGGCCATTGTTTCGCCAAGTGCACGGCCAAGGCCTAGCATGATCCCGCCGATGATC
>CAUPHX010000318.1:0-3790 GCA_963511125.1 uncultured Deefgea sp.
CGAGGAAGCAAGCGCTTCTTTTAACTTTTCAATTTGAGTTAAATAAAATTTCTTTTCAAAATTCTTTTTTGCCATACCAATCGCAATTCCGATCAGCAGAAATAAGATCAGTAAAACAAATACACCACTCCCCACGATAGCAAGGCGATGTTGCGCAAAAAAACTAGGGGAAGGGGCATGGACAGGCTCTGTAGCCGGGACATCTTCAGACATTTAACTTCCTTCTTGGCGAATATACCTAGAAGCATAAACGGCGCAACGGCGAAGTTCAAAAAAATAATCAATTGCAGACCAATAAAAAAAGGGCTAACTTTTATAAAGTTAGCCCTTGCATGTTTGGCTCCTCGACCTGGGCTCGAACCAGGGACACACGGATTAACAGTCCGTTGCTCTACCAACTGAGCTATCGAGGAATTGCTTAGGAGGCGTATAATAGCCATCCTATAAGACGCAGTCAAGAATAACCTAACACTTTTATCGACCAAAGATGCCTAATCCAAAAAATATACTCATTGGCAGTGCTGTTATCATTGGCCTTGCTGCGACTTTGCCGCTGGTGTTCCCTTATGACGCCTTCAAAAGCACACTAGAACACAAACTCAGCACATTTAACGGCGGTAAAACCACGATTGCTCAGATTGACTTTAGTTATCAACCTGCGCCGATTTTTACCTTGCACGATGTCGTCATCGACAATCCAGAAACAGCGCGTATTGGCGAAGTGGTGATCCCCGTCACCAGCTACAACCTACTTAATTTTGGTCAATCGATACGCGATGTCGTGGTTCGCAACGCGGATTTTTCCCGTGCTTTTGCGCTTGATCTGCCCAACCGTATCAAATCCGACACAGCCAGCGATATCAAAATTGATCGGCTTAATCTAGAACGAGCTTCGGTCAAACTTGAAACGAGCAGTGTCGGCCCCATCGACGGCGAATTAAATTTTAACTCAGACGGTAGCATCGGGGACTTAGTGATTCGTGCCGATCAAGGCCGTGCCGAGATTCAAGTTCAACCCGCTTCAGCGGGGCAATTTAAGGTGCAGTTCAACGCCAAAGGCTGGGAATTGCCATTTGGTCATCCTGTTAAGTTTGATTTTCTTAAACTAATGGGAACGGCCAATGCAGATGGTTTGCAAATTTCAGATATTCGCGGCGATATTTATGGCGGCATCTTGACTGGCAGCGCACAACTCTCATGGGGACAAGACTGGGTACTCACGGGGCAAATATTTAGCAAAGGCCTCAATATCGAGCCATTCATCGCGGTATTTAGTCCAATCACCCGCAGTACGGGCCGCATGAATAGTGATGTGAACTTTAAATATCAAAGTAGCTCTTATAGCCAGCTCTTTAAACAGCCGCAAATACAAGGGCGATTTATCGTTCAAGATGGCACATTGCATAACTTCGATTTAATTACCCCATTAAAATCGCAAAGCCCTACTGTTTTACGCCGCGGCGGACAAACCAATTTCAGCACCTTAGCTGGGGGTATCGCCATCAACAGCAATTCAATTAAGCTACACAGCCTAATACTAGAATCAGGCAAGCTTCGCTCTCGAGGCAATGTCGCCATTCAGAATGGGAAAATCACGGGTTCTGCCGCTTCGCAATTGGCTGCAGGTGCCGTGACGGTGAGCAATAATCTAACCATCACAGGAATGCTGTCTGCGCCAGAATTACGCAGCGAAGGCTCAAGTCGTCCGCAAAGTGCAGTTATCAATAATACTGAACAAAGCAAAGACGAAATCACCGAATAATCCGTTACACTTCAGCCATGCCTTTGCGCCCCGTTTACGGGGCGTACTTACTTTTTTGCTATATAGGAATAATTGCAATGAATTGGAACGATTTTCTACTTCAAGCAGGCGCGACCCTCGAAGGCGAGAATAAGGTTAGCTTTGGCACAAACGATCTCGAAGCACTCGACACCAAGGTCATTTGCTGCCCATTACTTCAGTATGGACTGATTCGTTTTCAGGGAGACGACAGCCAAGCCTTCCTGCAAGGCCAACTCTCTAGCGACATTCGCGCACTCACCAGCAGTGCGGCGCAATACTCAAGCTATTCAACCCCCAAGGGTCGGATACAAGCTAGCTTTTTAATTTCACGCCAAGCCGACGATTACTTACTGCAAATTGCAGCCGAACTCCAAGCTACGATTCAAAAACGGCTGTCCATGTTTGTGATGCGCAGCAAAACCAAAGCCAGTGATGCCAATGATCAATTAGTCCAACTTGGCATTGCAGGTCCGAATGCAACCGCCTTGATTGCGACGATTTTTAGCTCGGCACCCGCAGCATTAGAAGTCGAACACCATGAAAATGCCAGTGTAATTGGCCTAGAAGGCGCTCGCTTTCAAATTATCGCCAATCCAGAGGCAATGCAGTTAATTTGGGCGCAATTACTCGCCTATGGTGCAACTGCAGCAGGCACGGCAGCGTGGCAACTCACGGAAATTCGTGCAGGCGCACCGTGGATTACCGCAGCGACTCAAGACGAGTTTGTCCCGCAAATGGCCAATATGGAGCTAATTGGTGGCGTGAGCTTTACCAAGGGCTGCTACCCTGGCCAAGAAATTGTAGCGCGCACCCAATATTTGGGCAAAATCAAGCGCCGTACTTATCGAATGCACGTTGATAGCTTGGACGTAGTAGCAGGACAAGACGTTTACAGTCCAGAAATGAACGGCCAAGCCAGCGGTAAAATCATGCTGGCCGCACCAGCCACTCAAGGCGGCTCTGAGGTTTTAGTGGTGGCGCAAATTGCGAGTCTAGACCGAGGACTTCACTTAATTGATGAAAACGGACCTCAATTGACTCAATTAAGCCTGCCGTACACACTGAACTAAACCCAAAAAAGTCATTTCGTCATATAATCGCGAAATTCGCACAAGCAAGGATGTTGCCCCATGGGGTTTCTCGCTAATAAAAAAATCTTAATTTGCGGTCTGTTATCAGACCGTTCCATCGCCTACGGCATTGCCGAGGCTTGTCGCCGTGAAGGTGCCCAATTGGCGTTCACCTATGTGGGTGAAGAGCTTAAAGAACGTGTGGCCAGACTGGCTGCCGATTTTGATTCCAGCATTGTCTTGCCCTGTGATGTGGGCAGTGACGAACAAATTGAAGCCCTTTTCCCAGCATTAGCTGAGTTTTGGCCGACATTTGACGGCATCGTGCACTCGATTGGCTTTGCGCCACGCGATGCACTCAAGGGCGACTACCTTGACGCGGTAACGCGGGAAAACTTCAAAATTGCCCATGACATTAGCTCATACAGCTTTGCAGCGCTCGCAAAAGCGGCTCGCCCGATGCTGAATGAAAAATCTTCATTGGTAACGATGTCTTACCTTGGTGCTGAACGCGCAATTCCGAATTACAACGTGATGGGCCTAGCTAAAGCCAGCCTTGAAGCGAATGTTCGCTATATGGCAGCTGCGTTAGGTACGAGCAAAGAAATTCGCGTTAATGGTGTTTCAGCTGGCCCAATCAAAACCTTGGCTGCGGCAGGCATTTCTGACTTTGGTAAATTGCTCAAAGGTGCTGCTGAAGCAACCCCATCAAAACGCAATGTAACCAAAGAAGAAGTCGGCAATGTCACCGCCTTCTTACTTTCTGATTTGTGCTCAGGAATGACGGGTGAAATCTTGCACGTTGATATGGGCTTTAGCATTGGCGCTGGCGCGCTAGCGGGTTAATACATTATCGACGATTCAAAAAGCCCACTTAAATTAAGTGGGCTTTTTTATGCCTTACTGCAACTGCGCTATCGCAGCGTATTGCAATACG
>CAUPHX010000319.1:0-3789 GCA_963511125.1 uncultured Deefgea sp.
CCTCAAGCAATACCCTTTCTAAATCGGGTGTTAGCTTATCTTGTTCACGAATGGCATTGATGACTGCAGCACGGCGATCTTCCAACTCGCGCAAATAGCGTAAACGTTCTTCCAGCAAACGCATTTGCGTATCGTCCAAACCGCCTGTTGCCTCTTTCCGATAGCGCGAAATAAACGGCACAGTGGCGCCTTCATCCAGCAAAGCAACCGCAGCAGCGACTTGGGGTTCACGACAAGCAAGCTCGTCGGCAAGACGGTGGAAAATAGACTTCATCAGCAAGGCAACCTAAGACAAACAATCAAGAGCGCCATTGTAATGCAAGCGGCTCGTGACGTTGCACACTGGAAGCAAACTATCGGGGTGGTTAAACTGCCTTCAGGTAGAATACAATTGCATTTCAAGCCAGATTGATGACAGCCGTCATCGCTGATCGTCAGCTCAGACAGTGCGAGTTCAAAGTCAGTAATGACCACAACGGGAAGAGTTCAATGACTGTAATTGCGGTGTTTAATATGAAAGGTGGCGTAGGCAAAACCACCGTTGCGGCCAATTTAGCCGCTGCCATCGCTAAAAACGGCGTTGAACCTCTGCTCATTGATCTAGACCCGCAAGCGCATTTGACCTCGATGTATGGCATCAAGATCAATAGTAGTAAAAGTGTTTATCGCTTTTATCAAGGGCTTAGCCCACTGTCTGACTTAGTCGTCCCACTCGAAACCGGTATTCAATTTGTGCCATCCCACCTTGAATTAGGTAAAGTCGATGCACAAGTTGCTCGGCATCGCGACAATATCTGGCGCCTCAAATTGGGGCTGAATGCGGAGATGCTTTCCGGCAGTGGCCTCCCGATTATTATTGATTGCACACCGATGCTTGGCGTAGTCGCATTTTCGGCGCTATTCGCCGCAGATATTATTTTGGTCCCCGTTGCGGCCGAATATTTGGCCTTAAATGGCGCGATGCAGCTCTCGCAAACGCTATTTGGTCTAGAGAAATTTCAAGCCCGTAAACCGCGCCGCTATTTAGTGAATCGTTACGTTCCCAATCAAATCACCGCCGAAACCGTCGCAGGGCAATTGATGCGCCACTTTCCTGGCGAAGTTCTCAAAACAAGGGTTCGTGAACAAGAAGCCCTTGCGGCGGCGGTCGGTTGTGGCAGTAATATTTTTGATTTTGCACCCGCCTCCAATGCGGCCGCAGACTTTACCTTTTTGCTGGATGAATTAATTGAAAGCAATTTGATTTCACTATCGCGTGATTTGCCTTTTGGGATTGATTAGTACCGCATCCATTCAGTGCCTCCGCACCCAATCAGCGATGCTATGTTCACCGTCCACGAACAAGCTTCAAACTTCTCTTGATTTTCGCACTGCAGCATCTAAAAAAAGATGAGTACATTCTGCAGAGAGCGACATGCCAAAAATACCATCCTTCCTTGCTTTACTTGCGCTGGCTTTGAGCACTTACGGCCACGCTGGCGTATTTGATTTGTCAGCGACAATGAATGGGCAAACTGAAAGCGCCAGCTTCACCACGGCTGAAGAAGGGATCGAAATTTATGAACAAAGTAAGCTAACGAGCATTTTTAATAGCTATACCGGTACGCAAATCGTTAACAGTACTTTGAATTTTCGTGGTTTGCCGATGAATGTTGCCTTTCCAGTCAATGCAGGCTCACTGCTGACATTTGAAATTCCTGAATTAGGCATCAAGCAAAGTTTCCAAGGCGCAAGCCGTGATGAGAGCCAAAAATTATTGGAACAATATTTGAAAAACAACCCCGACTTCCTCAATAAAGTGTCAGCGCATTTAGTCAAAGTATCTCCAGTAGATCCCGTTGCAGGTAACCCAAACAGTATGATGAGTCGAGCAGTGCAAAGTGACGCGCAAATGATGTGGTACGGCTCCAATCATGTCTTTGGCAACCAAATAAATAATTCAGCGAATATGGCTTCTGAAAATAACAGTAACAACAAGTTTGGCATTGGCATCAACTATGCCCATATGATGTCTGAAACCACGGGTAATGCCAAAGAAATGAGTAGCGATGCATTTACGCTGCCCTTGAGCTACTCACGCCAGTTTGAAGAACCCAACCATGAGCTGATTATCAATATGCCACTGGCCTACATCGACAGTGAAGGGGCCAAAACCTATGACGGCAGCTTAAGTGTTTTTTATCGCCGACCCATTTTAAATCAATGGGTTGTCAGCTTGACCGCCTCGGGCCGAGCAACGGGTTCGAGCGACCTAGGCGGTGGCTCCTTAATGGCCTCTGGTGCTCTCGCCTCAAGTTATGTGTGGAGCGGTGAAAACTGGGGCTTAACGTTAGGCAATATGATTGGCTACTACAGTGCACTCAAAGTCAAAATCGACAATACCTCAGTCGATCCCAATATCGCCAATACGGTGTATAGAAATGGTCTGCTGTATTCACTTGATAGCCCATGGCAACTCGCTGGAGACCCTTTGTCTTGGGAGGTCTATTTAGTGGATACCCGTTTTACCGGCACCGATTTATTTAGCAATTATCAAGATGAAGTGGGTGTGACCTTTGGTACACGTCGTCCTGCGCACAGTAAAGAATCGGACTTCCGTGGCGGTTTTAGCTTTACGAAAGGTGAAAATGTTGAAAATTATAAATTTAATTTTGGCGCTTGGTTTTAATTGAAGAGTTTCGCCGTACTCAGGAACTAAATCTCAGCAGCCATCACTAAGCTTATGTTTTAACACCGGACTAAGCTCATGGAACAGTTGCTTCACAACGCCTTGAATCATTCATCAGAAGTAGCGTTGCTCTTGTTATTTTTGATTGTTCTTGCCGAGTCGACTGCGTTGGTGGGCTTAATTATTCCTGGCACCGTGCTGATGATCACGATGGGCACCCTGATCGGCACCGGCAAAATGGACTTCTGGCTTGCGTGTGGAGTCGGATTTATTGCCGCGCTGATCGGCGATGTATTCTCTTATTGGCTAGGTTTCCGCTATCGCCGAAAGCTGCATCAACTCAAGTTAATCCGACAACATCGACGTTTATTACTACAAGCAAGGCATGTTTTACGTCATCACGGCCCAATCGGTATTTTTGTTGGTCGTTTCTTAGGCCCAACTCGTCCAGTTTTACCGATGGTGGCAGGTATGCTCTCGATGAGCCCGCAACGCTTTATGCCTGCGTGTATACTGGCCTGTTTACTATGGTCGCCGATGTATTTCCTACCCGGAATTTTAGCTGGCGCGGCTTATGGGCTGGGTGAAACGAACGCAGTACATTTCCCAACCTTATTGATGATTGCGGCGGCCTTATGTGTTACGGCGATCTGGATGATATTGCGTAGCATTAAAAACAAAATGGCTACACTTGTTTTTAAATTGGGGACACCAATCTCTAGCCTTGCCAGTGTCGCAGCCCTTTACTTACTGCTCTCACACCCACACGCCGACAATTACGGTACTCGCCTTTGGCAAGTCTTGGTCTAATTGCTCAGAAAAGATAGTCAATAAAAAACCAGTCCATGTAGATAATACCTTTCGCTTAAGGCTTGTTTTGTAGATTTTTTGGATCGGCTAGCGTTGCGGCAGCGCTTTGACAAACCGTTATGAACAAGAAATGGCAGCAAAAAAACCGATCTTGGTGTCTGAAAATACTTGCCCACGACAGTTTGCAAAAGCTTAAAAATCAATTTGATGAAGCGGATTTATTTGCAGCCGGTCGGAGAATGTTGCAAGCCAATCTAGATGAAAACTGGCTCGGACGAGGGCTATACAGTGAAGCAGCAATTTGGCTAAAA
>CAUPHX010000320.1:0-3743 GCA_963511125.1 uncultured Deefgea sp.
CCCGTGGGCCTGTGATGCCTTCTCGAGACCAAGTTGCAATGTCATTCAGTGATTGATCCCAGGCTTTGGCAATTGCTTCTCCCATAGCAATCGCTGTACCTGATGGCGCATCGACTTTATGCTTGTGGTGCATCTCAACAATTTCAGCGTCGTAGCCTTGATTCAGAACGCCCGCTGCAATTTCGAGTAATTTAAAGACTAAGTTAACCCCAACACTCATATTGTACGCTGAGACGATTGCAATCTTTTGGCTGGCAGCACTAATCATTGCACGACCTGCTTCATCAAAGCCTGTGGTACCAATAATCATTTTGATACCGTGTTCTTGGCAGATCTGTAAATGCGCTAGAGTGCCTTCTGGGCGAGTGAAATCAATCAATACGTCTGCATTTTTGAGTTCGCTTAATTGGTCGGTAATTAAAACGCCACTAATTTTGCCCATAAAAGACGTTGCATCGCTACCAATGGCATCACTTCCTATTCGATCAAGGGCCACCGCTAATTGCGCGTCGGGAGCGTTAACCACCGCTTCAATGAGCATTTGCCCCATTCGCCCACTACTTCCAGCGATAGCAATTTTAATTGTCATAATTAAAAGCCCTCTTTCAGCAATGGTTTGACTTCAACTTCTTTAGAGTTGGGATCGCTAGGGTTAATGGGCATCGACATGAGTGTGCTCTCAGGAGGCAGTGGTTTAGTTTTTTCAATAATATTTGCCTTGGGGTCAGGCAAAGAGCTGCCTTCCCAGCGAACTAAGCTATTCTCATTAAAATGCACTATAAAACTGTGTGACTCCTTGACTACACCAGATCGGCTGTCGTGGTAAATATAATCCCAGCGATCTTTATGGAAAGGATCTGTGAGTAGCGGGGTACCCAATACAAAGCGCACTTGAGCACGCGTCATCCCCACACGTAGCAAAGAAACTTGATTCGCAGTAATTTCATTACCCTGCGGAATGTCTATTTTATGGGGGGTTACGAAATTAACGACACTGCAGCCGGTCAACAATAGGCTGCTGGTCACAAAAACAGTAAGTAGTCTGGCCTTCATCTTGATTCGATCCGCTCGTGGATGCCGGTGCGCGTCACCGGGAAACGCTATATCATAACTGTATTGTACAACTCCCGCACCTCTCGGGACTAAAGAAGGGAATAACAATGAGTAAAGCTGCTGAATTAAAAGGCATGGGATTGAAGGCCACAGGGCCGCGTTTAAAGATTTTAAATCTATTTGAGACCAGTGAAGAGCGCCATCTAACTGCTGAAGATGTCTATCGCATGTTGTTGGTCGACGAGATTGATGTGGGTTTGGCGACGGTATACCGTGTACTTACTCAATTTGAGCAGGCTGGGATTTTAGAGCGCCATCATTTTGAAACCGGCAAAGCGGTGTTTGAGCTTAAGCAAGATGAGCACCATGACCACTTGGTGTGTGTGAAATGTGGTGCTGTAGAAGAATTTTTTGATCCTGAAATCGAAGCGCGTCAAGACGCTATTGCTGCAAAGCATGGTTTTGATATTCAAGATCATGAGATGTATATCTACGGTATTTGTAAAGTTTGCCAGGCCAAAGGCAAGAAATAAGCCGCAATTGAGTATTTTGCTATGATTCCTTGGCTAGATCATCGGCACGAATTTCCGCCAGTGGAAAAGGCTTTAAAAGAGCCTAATGGCTTATTGGTCGCAGGTGGGGACTTGTCGCCTGAGCGTGTCCTTGCTGCTTATCGACTGGGTGTGTTTCCTTGGTTTATGCCAGGTGAACCCATATTATGGTGGAGTCCGAGTCCACGTATGGTGTTGTTTGTTGATGAGTTTGTAATGCCGAAGTCGCTCGCTAAAGTCGTGCGGCATCGCCCATATCGAGTGACATTTGACACCGCATTTTCAAAAGTCATGCAAGGCTGTGCCGAGCCACGCGGTGGAGAGTCGGGAACGTGGATTAGTGATGAAATGCTGGCCAGCTATACCGCATTATATGAAGCGGGATATGCCCATAGTTTCGAATGCTGGATGGATGATGAACTCGTTGGTGGTCTATACGGTATGGCCATTGGCAGGATGTTTTATGGTGAATCAATGTTTGCGCGGCGCTCTGATGCATCCAAAATCGCCTTTGCCCATGCGGTGCAATGGTTACGTGCGCAGGGCTTTGCAATGATTGATTGCCAAATGTATACCGATCACTTGGCTCGTTTTGGCGCACGCGAGATTGAACGTGACGAATTTAAAGCGAAGCTAAAAACACTGCTGCATGAACCTGAGCTGTTAGGGCCTTGGCAATATTGCCATATCAATGAGTGATTCTGAGTAGGTGTCGCATGAACGATACATTCCGCAAGCACACAGTTCAATTACAGTTTTATGCCACCGCGCCTTATCCCTGTAGTTATTTGTCTGATCAAGAAGCGCGTTCACAAGTCGCAGTGCCATCTGAGTTAATTTCCACCGGTGCCTACAGTCAATTGGTGTTGCAAGGATTTCGGCGCAGCGGGGCGTTTGTTTACCGTCCTTGGTGTGATCATTGCCAAGCCTGTGTTGCCGTCCGTTTACCAGTGGCGTTGTTTGAACCCAACCGTACGCAGCGGCGAACATTAAAACGCAATGCATCGCTCAAAATCCGCATTACCGAGTTGGAATACCGAGACGAGCATTTTGAACTCTACCAGCGCTATCAGCAGTCGCGACATAGTGGCGGGGGCATGGATCAAGATGGCCGCGAGCAATATGAAGGTTTTATCTTAAAAAGTCAGGTCGCCAGTTTTTTGGCTGAATTTAGCGAAAACGGCGTTGTACGGATGGTGAGCTTGATCGACCAACTCGATGATGGAATTTCATCGGTCTACACCTTTTTTGATCCTGATTTTGCTGTGCGCAGTTTTGGGGTATTCAATGTGCTATGGCAAATCGGCCTTGCCAAACAGTTAGGCCTCAAATACGTCTATTTAGGCTATTGGATTAAAAATTGCCGCAAGATGGAGTACAAAACCCAGTATCGCCCCATTGAAGGTTTAATCAAAGGTAAGTGGCAAGATATAGAGGGTATATAGCTGCAGGATAAATTTAATATAGCTTTTAGCCATATACGCTTTTGTATTTGAACTTATTTTTAGTTTCAGTCTCCATTTGACATACCGACCTAATTTGAAAGAGCTGCCCCATGCGTGTGATGACTTTGGCTGAGATTGAGCAACTTCGTACTGAATGCCGTGCCCTTGTTGCGCAGCGTGCAATGATATCGGGCGCCGTGGCGGTGGTGCCAATCCCTGGATTAGATGTGGGGGCCGATGTGGCGATTATGACGCGAATGATCGACGTCATTAATACGCGGTTTGGTTTAACACCGAGCGAGATCGAGCGACTCGATCCCAATATGAAGCAGCGTATTTTGGTGATTGTGAGTTCATTGGGCAGTACGTTTTTGGGAAAGTATCTCACCAAAGAATTGTTGATTTTGGCGCTGAAACGCGTTGGCGTGCGAATGGCGACCAAGCAAGCGGCAAAGTTTGTGCCATTTTTAGGCTCGGCCATTGCCGCTGGTGTTAGTTATGGTGCGATGCGCATGCTGGGTAATGCGCATATTGAAGACTGCTGCCAAGTTCTCAAAGCCATGCAATCGGACGCACGTACCTTTGAGCATGAAACTGCCACATCAGAGACATAAGCAAAATTTTTACCCAAGTATTCAACGCTATTCAATGGGATAATGCCCCATCTGTTTTTAAGGCGGCAGCATGTCAAATA
>CAUPHX010000321.1:0-3739 GCA_963511125.1 uncultured Deefgea sp.
GACAGGGTCTTTGGCGAGTTCGGGTGTGATTTGCATACTTCCCACTTTGGCGCGGGCTTCGGTCACACCGAGAAGCACTTCTTTTTCGTGCGCGGCGTAGCCTTTGACAACATTGACTAAATTCGGCACTAAATCAGCGCGGCGCTGGTATTGATTGAGTACTTCCGACCAAGCAGCGGAAACCGTTTCATCTTGTGCTTGTAATGTGTTGTAGCCGCAGCCAGTCAGCGTTGAAGCAAGCAGGGCGGTGATGATTAGACGTTTCATTATGAGATCCAGAAGGGGTTTGAATGAGTAATGTATATGCGTAATGTTAAGTCAGTAATGCTACGTCGATTTTAATGACCACTTTTTTAATCTGCATTGAGCTGTGTAATGCACGGCACGGCTTGTGCAACTCGCCCGGAAAGAAAATCGCAAACAGACCCGGTGTGAGCACGATGCGAGTTTCATCGGCTTGTGGATGCACAAAGGCAATATCACGCTCGGCGAGCTGATCGGTGACTAATTCTAAATGAGGATTGGCGGGCAGAAAGCCAATGACTTCTTCGCCTTCCAGCAAATACTGAATATCAATATAACGCTGATGAAACTCAGGCATCCCCGTTTCCCATGGTTGGGTGAGGGGGGTTTGTACAATCGCAATCATTTTATCGCCATCAATCGGATAGCGACCGGGCGCCATATCGCTAAAGTCGGTATGGCGCAAATAAGCCAGTGCGGCATTCAGTGCAGCAGGTAAAGGAATAGAGTGCTGATTGATGTGGCTGAGAAACATGATGTGCAAAGAGTCTGTAGTTGAAAGCAAAGGCAATATTACAGCATTGTAATTATGTCGCTTGAATTGTTTGTACTGAAATTGGATGATTTGCGTACTAATTACAGGCCGATCAAGATGAAAATTAAAATACTGTGTGCAATTGCATTGATTTCAACAACTGCGTTCGCCGCCGATCCCGCTGTTCCTGAGCAAATGATGCGTGGCCGTAGCTCGCAATACCAAGACGGTTTTCGCGATGGATTTCGTGAGGCAGTACGGATGATGAATGGTGGTGGTAATGACTTTGGTGATTCTCATGGTCGCAATATCAGAATATTGAATGCCACGTATGGTTCATATAAAGGCAAGTGTGATTTTACGTCACGCTTGGCGCGTTCTGCCAATGGTCGGAGTTCTTATTCGTTTCGGGCGAGTAATGATTGGTGTGGTGATCCATCGGATGGAACGTCCAAATCAGCCACAGTTGAATATTCTTGCAGTGGTAAAACACGAAAGATTTATGTTCGAGAAGGCAGTTCGCAAAATATACGTTGTTATTAAAAAGTAAAAAAAACGCCACCGATTAAGGTGGCGTTTTGTTAGCCGTGGATTATTTTAATTTATCCACTTGCATATTCAAGCTATGCAACTTGTCGTGCAACTCAATCACCTGCGCTTGATCTTTGGCAACCAAATGGGCAGGGGCTTTGTCGGTGTAGCCTGGTTTTTCCAGCTTGGCGACGAGTTTTTCTAAGGCTTCGGCGGTTTTACCGATTTCCTTATTCAAACGTGCTGTTTCTGCGGCTTTGTCGATTTCCACTTTCAGCATCAAGCGAATCGTGCCTGCTACTGCAACCGGCGCGTCACCTTCTGGCAACTTCGCAACGATATTCACTTCCGACAATTTCACCAGCGGCAGCAAATACTTGGCGTATTTTTGCAGCTCTGGCCCGCCTTCGACAAACATCGGCACTTTTAGCGCTGGGCTTAGGCCCATTTCGCCGCGCAAATTCCGCGCTGCAAAGGCAATTGCTTTCAGCTCGGTAATCGCTGCCACGGCTTCGGGTTTGATTTTGCTCGCATCCGCAACTGGCCACGCCGCCATCATCAATGATTCAGTGTCTTTCTTGCCCGCCAGTGGTGCGACGGTTTGCCAGATTTCTTCCGAGATAAACGGCATGATCGGGTGAATCAAACGCAGGATGGTTTCGAGTACACGAATCAAAGTACGGCGTGCCGCACGTTGTTGTGGCTCGGTACCGTGCTGGGTTTGTACTTTCGCTAGCTCGATATACCAATCGCAGTATTCATTCCACGTGAATTCGTAGATCGCTTGCGCCGCCAAATCGAAACGGAAGGTATCGAGCGCGGTGGTGATGGTGGTTTCTGTCTCTTGCAGGCGAGAAATAATCCATTCATCGGCAAAGCTGTATTCCAACTCTGCACCCGCTTCGAGGCCACAATCTTTATCGACGACATTCATCATCACAAAGCGCGTGGCGTTCCAGATTTTGTTGCAGAAATTGCGATAACCATCGCAGCGTTTCTGGTCAAAATTGATCGAACGACCGAGTGATGCCAATGACGCAAACGTGAAGCGCAGTGCATCCACACCATACGCTGGAATCCCTTCTGGGAATTCTTTGGCGGTTTTGGCGGCCACTTTCGGCGCGTTCTCTGGGCGACGTAATCCCGTGGTGCGCTTTTCTAGCAAGGGCTCTAGGGCAATACCATCGATCAAATCCACTGGATCGAGTACGTTACCTTCGGATTTAGACATTTTCTGTCCTTCCGCATCGCGCACCAAACCGTGGATGTACACGTGTTTGAACGGTACTTTGCCTGTGAAATGTTTGGTCATCATAATCATCCGGGCAACCCAGAAGAAAATAATGTCGTAGCCAGTAACGAGCACGGCTGAAGGCAAGAAAGCTTTCAAATCCGGTGTTTCATTCGGCCAGCCGTGGCTTGAGAATGGCACCAGTGCCGAGCTAAACCAAGTATCCAAAACGTCGTTATCACGCGTTACTGCTTTACCGCCCGCTTTAGCGATGGCTTCTGCTTCGGTGCGCGCCACATACACTTGGCCGTCTTCGTCGTACCAAGCTGGAATTTGATGACCCCACCACAATTGACGAGAAATACACCAATCTTGGATGTTATTGAGCCATGAGTTATAGGTATTCACCCAATCATTCGGCACGAATTGCACTTCGCCGCTGTGAACTGCTTCAAGGGCTTTTTCGGTAATGCTTTGGCCGGTTTCGTCGGCCTTTGTCATTGCCATGAACCATTGGTCGGTCAGCAATGGCTCGATCACTGTGCCAGTACGATCGCCACGCGGCACCATTAATTTGTGCGGTTTAGTGTCGAGTAACAGACCTTGCGCATCCAAATCAGCGAGCATCGCTTTACGCGCTTCAGCTGTGGTCATGCCCGCATACGCGGCTGGCAATTCAACGCTACCGAGGCTCGCGCCTTCAAAGCTGAAGACTTGTGCCTTAGCCAAAATTGTCGCTTGCAAGCTCATCACATTGATCAGTTGCGTGTTGTGGCGTTTACCCACTTGGTAGTCGTTAAAGTCATGCGCTGGCGTGATTTTTACAAAACCTGTACCGAAGGCTTTATCAACGTATTCGTCGGCAATCACTGGAATTTGGCGGCCTGTTAGTGGCAGTTCAACCATTTTGCCGAGCAAATGTGTAAAGCGTTCGTCGTCTGGTGCAATCGCGACGGCTACGTCACCGAGCATGGTTTCCGGGCGTGTGGTGGCAACGGTGATGAATTCATCGGAATCGACAACCGGATATTGGATATGCCACATATGGCCGTTTTCTTCTTCGGAAATCACTTCCAAATCAGAAACGGCAGTGCCGAGTTTGGCATCCCAGTTCGATAGCCGTTTACCGCGGTAAATCAGGCCTTCTTCAAACAGACGTACAAACGCTTCGACGACGGCGGTCGACATTTTGTCGTCCA
>CAUPHX010000322.1:0-3733 GCA_963511125.1 uncultured Deefgea sp.
GTATACGTCCCCACCCTATAACCCGCAGTACGCAGAATCTGCGACACCATCGCGCAAACTGAACCCTTGCCATTCGTGCCCGCTATCGTTAACACAGGACAACTTGGCTGCAATTGCATCGCATCACGCACCGCAGTCACGCGCGCCAAGCCCATATCAATCGCAATCGGGTGTAAGGACTCCAAATAACTCAACCATTCGGTCAAGCTATCGGTATTAAATACAGACATTTTAATTAGCCGCAGGTTGGCGATTGAGTAAAGTAATGACACCAGCCAAGCGCTGGCGCAACTCGCGACGATCCACAATCATGTCAATCGCACCTTTTTCAAGCAAGAACTCTGAACGCTGAAAGCCCTCAGGCAGGGTTTCACGTACCGTTTGCTCGATCACGCGAGGGCCAGCAAAACCAATCAATGCACCCGGCTCAGCCATCACCACATCGCCCAAGAAAGCGAATGATGCAGAAACGCCACCCATTGTTGGGTCGGTCAGCAAAGAAATAAACGGTAATTTTTTATCGGCTAACTTGGTCAAAATGGCGCTGGTTTTTGCCATTTGCATCAGTGAATTTAAGCCTTCTTGCATCCGTGCACCGCCTGAAGCCGATACACAAATGAATGGCAAATCATTTTCCAGTGCAGTCTGAACGCCACGTACAAAACGTTCGCCCACAACGGAACCCATTGAGCCACCGATGAATTTGAATTCAAACGCGGCAACCACGACCGGAACAGTTAAAATTGAGCCTTGCATGACGACCATCGCATCATCTTCACCGGTTGCCGCTTGCGCCGCAGAGAGCCGATCAGGATAGCGTTTACCATCTTTAAACTTTAAGATATCGACGGGTTTAACTTCTGCACCAATTTCAAAACGACCCTCGGCATCCAATAGCTGATTCAAACGCTCACGAGCTGGCACTGCGTTGTGAAAGCTGCATTTTGGACAGACTTCCAAATTATTGGCTAAATCTGTGCGGTACAAAACAGCATTACAAGCACTGCATTTACTCCACAGGCCTTCTGGCACTGCCGATTTATTCGCCGTAGTTCGGCTTTGAATTTTTGGGGGTAATAATTTTTGTAACCAACTCATTGCTAACTCCTCAAGCCTTAACGACGGGCACTATCCATTGCGATACGTACTTCAGCCAAAAACACGCGTAAGCGCTCAGCCAAGCCAGCTTCACCTTGCTCCGCTTCTTGCACCAACCGTGAGCCGATTACGACCGCATCAGCAATTTTTGCAACCGCCGCTGCTGTAGCAGCATCACGAATCCCAAAGCCAACGCCGATTGGAATTGATAAAAATTGCTTCAATACATCGAGCTTGGCTTTAACATCAACCACGTCTAAATTGGCCGAACCCGTCACACCCTTCAGTGAAACGTAATACACATAACCGCTCGCCAATTGGGCAACCGCTTTAACACGCGATTCTGGTGTTGTTGGCGCTAATAAGAAAATCGGATCTAAGCCATGCGCTTTAAATATCTGCGCGGATTCTATCGCTTCTTCGGGCGGCATATCCACCGTCAAAACGCCGTCAACCCCCGCCGCAATGGCTGACTTTGCAAACTCTTCGTAACCCATGGCTTCGACTGGATTGGCGTAACCCATCAATACCACTGGGGTACTTGGATTGGTCGTACGAAATTGAGCGACCATCGCAAAAACACCACGCATCGTGACTTTATGTGCCAAGGCTCGCTCAGATGCCCGTTGAATCACCGGACCATCAGCCATTGGATCAGAAAAAGGCACACCCAATTCAATCACATCAGCACCACCTTCAACCAAGGCATGCATTAATTCAACCGTAATACCTGGATGAGGATCGCCTGCTGTAATAAACGGAATCAATGCTTGGCGGTTTTGTGCTGCCAATTGCTGCATAACACTTTGAATACGAGACATAGGTATCTTTACCACTACATTATTTGATAATGCTTGGCGGGATATACCCGCCCTGCAGAAAATTAAAGTTGAATTCCACTCATTTTGGCAATTGTTGGAATATCTTTATCGCCACGACCCGACAAATTCACCAGCAAGACTTCATCTTTACGCATGGTTTTTGCCATTTTTGCCGCTTGCGCCAACGCATGACTGGTTTCTAAAGCGGGAATAATCCCTTCATAGCGGCATAAATCGTGAAATGCAGCCAAAGCTTCGTCATCATTAATCGCAACATACTCAGCGCGACCGATGTCCTTTAAGAAACTATGCTCAGGGCCGACACCAGGATAATCCAAGCCCGCCGAAATCGAATGCGTATTACTAATTTGACCATCGTCGTCTTGCATCAAATACGAGCGCTGACCATGCAACACACCATGTTTCGCATTTGAAGTTAAAGGTGCAGCATGACGGCCGGTTTCAACACCATCACCACCTGCCTCAACGCCAATCAAACGAACATTAGGCACTTCAATATAAGGATGGAAAATCCCGATCGCGTTCGATCCGCCACCGACACAAGCGAGCACAGCGTCAGGCTGACGACCAATCATTTCTTGCATCTGAACTTTGCATTCTTCTCCAATCACCACTTGGAAATCACGCACAAGTTGCGGATAAGGGTGAGGACCTGCGGCAGTGCCGATAATATAATAAGTCGAATCGACATTCGTCACCCAGTCACGCATCGCTTCATTCATGGCGTCTTTGAGCGTTTTAGTGCCTGACTCAACCGCCACCACTTTTGCACCGAGTAACTTCATGCGGTAAACATTGGGAGCCTGCCGCGCGACGTCTTCCGCCCCCATGTACACCACGCATTCCATGCCGTAACGTGCAGCTACCGTTGCAGAAGCCACACCGTGTTGACCCGCGCCAGTTTCGGCAATTACACGTTTTTTACCCATCCGGCGCGCGAGCAAGGCTTGGCCGATGGTATTGTTAACTTTATGTGCGCCTGTGTGATTCAAGTCTTCCCGCTTCAAATAAATCTGCGCACCACCCAATGCCTCAGACCAGCGTTCCGCATGATAAATCGGACTTGGGCGACCGACATAATGCTTCAAGACATAGCGATACTCATCCATAAATGCAGGATCTTTTAGCGCTTTTTCAAATTCAATCCGCAACTCTTCCAATGCTGGCATTAACGTTTCTGCGACATAAATGCCACCATGGATACCATAATGACCACGTAAATCTGGCTGCTGATAAATTTCGCTCATGACTCTCTCACATAAACACTAAAGCAGATTATTAAATAACGGCACGAATAAAGGCATCGACCCGCTGTAAATCTTTAACACCCTTGCTAACTTCCACACCACTCGACACATCAACAGCCCAAGGCTGAACTTGCGCAACGGCTTCAGCAACATTCCCTGGATGTAAACCACCCGACAATATTAAAGGTAATGGCCACTCACTTGGCAAACCATTCCAATCAAACGAATGCCCTGTTCCGCCAGGCACTCCATCAACCCAAGCATCCAACAAGATGCCTCGACATAATGGCGAAACATACTGCTGGGCGTATTCTAACAAATTTAGCTCGGGTTTTACCCTAACTGCTTTGATAAAAGGTCGACCAAATTGGCTGCAATAGGCTAAGTCTTCATCACCATGAAATTGCAGCAAGTCTAAAGGTACCATTGCCAACACAGAACTGACAGCCAAGGCGGATTCGTTGACAAACAAGCCAACTGACATCACAAAGGCAGGCAATGCAGCTACGATCTCAGCCGCTTGCTCCGCAGAAACATGGCGAGGAC
>CAUPHX010000323.1:0-3725 GCA_963511125.1 uncultured Deefgea sp.
ACACCTTACCATGCACAGCAAAGGCAACTTTTGGGGCGTGATGCAGGGAATTCGATTTCCCCTGCCCATGAAATCGCCACATTACTCTGCAGCTTTAAAACATAGGGGTATTGCCTTTTAGCCATTATTGATAAATAGCTACAAGGCAATACCCATTACACTTACTTTTTCATCACTCGTTGACGACGGCTTTCCGACAACACCACGCCGGCCGCAACCGATACATTCAGACTCTCAACCGAGCCATACATCGGAATCGACACCAAGCTATCACACAATTCACGCGTCAAGCGGCGCATCCCCTCGCCTTCATTACCCAGCACCCACGCAATCGGACCCGTTTGTTCATAATGGAACAAATCAGACTGGCCATCCGCAGCCGTACCCACCACCCAAATACCACGCTCTTTGAGATCACGAATCGTCCGCGCCAAATTCGTCACCATCACATACGGCACCACTTCGGCTGCGCCACACGCCACCTTGGAGACCGTCGCCGTAATACCAACGCATTTATCTTTCGGCGCAATCACCGCATGTACACCCATCGCATCGGCAACGCGTAGGCACGCACCGAGATTATGCGGATCGGTAATGCCATCCAAAATCAACAAAAATGGTGGTTCGTCCAAATCATCCAATACATCTTCAATCGATAAATAGCTTTTTTCCGCATCAATCAATGCTGCCACACCCTGATGCCGCACATGCCCAGCGATGCCATCCAAACGCGCGCCATCCACTTGCACCAACTTCACGTCTTGCATTTTTACTGCTTTGAGCAAGTCTTTCATGCGCGGATCGCTGCGCTCGCTATTGACATACACTTCGAGCACCGAATCAGGAAAGCGACGTAACCGTGAGCCTACGGCGTGAAAACCGTGGAGAATTTTATTCTGCGCCATATTCGACACTTCCAATAAATAACTAAGACCGTGATTTTACGGGGTTTACCAAAAAAATACTGCTTTTTGGCGTCACAATCCTGCCGATGCGAAACTAAAATTTAATCATTGACGGCTGTTTTAAGTTATTTTTATACTAACCTTAAGTAACATCGTCCATTCACTAAGTTGTTAATCCAATATGACCATGACGATCTCTGAAGACAAATCCAATACCGAGCTACACGACCAACGCTTAGCGATGCTCGAAGACATTGCCAAAGAGTTGGATGGCAATGCTGTTTTTCCAATTTGCTTTGACATCGCGATCGAAATTGGCAGAGTCATGAAAGACCCCAATGTATCAATCCAGAAGATTGCTTTGGAGGTGCAAAAAGATCCATTAATCACCACCAAAATCATCAAACTGGCCAATTCCATTACCTACAACCCATCAGGTAGAAACATCGTTGATGTCGAAAATTCGGTAGTCAGACTCGGCATAGGCACGACACGGTCAATCGCACTGGCTTGCGCCATGGATCAAATGGCCCGTTCAGCACAACTCGTCCCTTTTGAAGAACAATCGCAAAACTGGTGGATACACAGTTTAAAATGCGCCGCGATTGCACGCGTTCTCTGCAAACAACTTGCACCACGGATCAATCCAGACATGGCGTTTTTAGCCGGTCTAGTTCATGATTTGGGCGCTTTTTTTATGCTGGATCGGGCGGGTCGTTACCCAGAATTATTAGAACGACCGAAAACAGTCGATTTCCTTGTCGCGCAGTGGCATGACAGCATTGGTACGGTGTTATTAGACACCTTGGGATTGCCCGAAGAAATTGTTGATGCGGTGCGTGATAACGACTTACCTCGCCCCACGGTCACACAAATACGAAAATTAACCGATTTGATTTATGTGGCCAATCTATTCGCTGGCGGCTTAGAAGAAATCAATAAACAAGATTTACCAGAAGCCTTCGCCCCCGCCGAATTAGATGACCCGCAATACACTAGGCTGACCGACGAAATGAACGAGGCCTGCAATGAAGTGTTGAATGTATTCTAACCTGGTATAACCACCAAGGCATTAGCTTATTTAGCCTGCAAAGCAATACCTTCAATCAAACCCGCTTCATCGGCACACAGCGCATACCGTTTACTGCAATTTGCTCGGCACCACATGGCATAAAACCATAGCGCATAAACGCCATAACGCTATTGACAGTGGCATCAACGGTTTGCAATCTTGCCCCATCATCCGCCGCCCTGACCAAAGCTCGCCCCACACCACGGCTTTGCAGCTCAGACAACACAAAGAGCAGCTCAATCTGCTGCTGATCACGCACCTGCAAAATGCCAACAATCACATTTTGAATCAGCGCGACATAAGAGACTGAACTCACTAAATCCCGCGCGGCAATCGCATCTGCACTGGCAAACTGCTTAAAATAAGCAACGCCTTGCGGTGTCTGATATTGCACCGCCAAATGCTCAAACGAACTCATGGCGACCTCAGCCATTCGCTCATACTCATTTGGCAGTATTTTTCTAACGACCAGTGCCATTTAATTACCCGTACCACCCACCGTTAAACCACCGTCGATCCGCATTGTCGGCTGACCAACCCCAACCGGAACGCTTTGGCCGTCCTTACCGCACGTTCCAACGCCCGGATCCAATGCCAAATCATTGCCCAGCATCGAAACTTTGGTGAGTACATCAGGGCCGTTACCAATCAGCGTTGCGCCTTTGACCGGATACATCATTTTGCCATCTTCAACCCACCACGCTTCAGCCGCAGAAAACACAAACTTGCCGCTGGTGATATCGACCTGACCACCACCAAAATTCACAGCGTAGAGACCTCGCTTGATGGAGGCAATAATTTCTTGTGGGTCTTTGTCGCCGTTTTCCATCAGCGTATTGGTCATTCGCGGCATCGTGATGTGCGCGTAACTTTCGCGGCGACCGTTGCCCGTCACGGGCATATTCATCAAACGTGCATTCATACTATCTTGCAGATAGCCTTTTAAAATACCGTCTTCGATCAATACGGTGCGCTGAGTTGGATTGCCTTCATCGTCGACATTGAGCGAACCTCGGCGATCAGCAATCGTACCGTCATCGACCACTGTTACGCATTTAGCGGCAACACGCTGGCCGATTTTCCCTGCAAAAGCTGAGCTACCTTTACGGTTAAAATCACCTTCCAAGCCATGACCAATCGCTTCGTGCAGCAAAATCCCTGGCCAACCATTGCCGAGCACCACGGTCATTTCACCAGCGGGCGCTGGCCGTGCGTCGAGATTGAGCACCGCTTGATCAACCGCTTTTTTGGCGTAATCGAGCAACACCATATCGGTGAAATAAGCATAATCAAACCGCCCACCGCCACCGGCGCTACCCTGTTCACGCTTGCCATTGGCCTCGATAATCACATTGATCGACAGGCGAACCAGAGGACGCACATCGGCGGCGCGATGACCGTCGTGGCGGGCGATATAGATGACTTCATACTCACTGGCCAAACTTGCCATCACCTGCACCACACGGGGGTCAAGACTGCGCGCGAGTTGTTCAATTTTTTCTAGCATCGCAACTTTCGCTGCTTCATTGAGGCTGGCAATCGGATCAAGCGGGGTATAGAACTTACCGCCCTTTTGCTTTGTAACGTTCGAAGCAATACCCTGCCCGCCCTGACGACCAATCGCTCGCGTGGCGTGCGCGGCTTGCTTTAGCGCGGGCAGACTAATATCGTCAGAATAAGCAAACGCGGTTTTCTCGCCTTGAATCGCCCGCACCCCCACACCTTGGTCGATACTAAAACTACCCGAC
>CAUPHX010000324.1:0-3711 GCA_963511125.1 uncultured Deefgea sp.
GCAATTAAAACAATGGATTAATGAATAACTTGAAGTGTTGAATTCACATGGTCGCGCTAATGCCGCGCGGCACTTACTTTCTTTGCTTCGCCAAAGAAAGTAAGCAAAGAAAAGCGACCCTATATCTGCGCGGGCTACGCCCGTTCCCTCGCTGCGGACAATCGGCAAGGCGGCGGGGTTTAACAAAACAGACCCCGCCGAAAGCCCCTTGCCGCTTGTTCCTCACTCGGCGCAATACAAGGGATCTCGCGCAGCTCAACGAGGTTAGATACTGTTTGAGTGAACTAGTTGAAATAAATAATCATCTCTATAGAGCAACAATTTTTACGTAAAAGGTACTCATGGATAAGCGCTATCAAGTTTTCGTAAGTTCGACATTTACAGATCTTAAAGATGAGCGCCAGCGCGTTATTCAAACGCTGATGGAAATGGATTGCATCCCTGCTGGTATGGAGCTGTTTTCAGCCATGGATGAAGAACAAATGGCGTTCATCCGCAAGGTAATTGACGATTGTGACTATTATTTGCTCATTATTGGTGGTCGCTACGGCTCAATGACAGAGGAAGGCATCAGCTATACAGAGCAAGAATATGACTATGCCGTTTCTCTCAAAATGAAGGTGATCGCCTTACTACATGAAAAACCAGATGAAATCCCATTAAGCAAGTCAGAGGCAAGCCCAGAGCTACGCGAGAAACTTGAAAAATTTCGTCAAAAAGTACTAACTGGCCGAATAGTAAAATTTTGGAATGATGTGAGTGATCTACCTGGGCTTGTCTCTTTAGGTCTTAGTAGAACGATAAAAACATATCCTGCTGTTGGTTGGGTTCGAGCCAATACAATTGCAAATACTGAGGTGCTCACACAGATCAATCAGCTTCGGTTGGAGAACCAGCAACTCCGTGAGACCCTTACTAAAACGACGCCTACTCAATATGACTCTATTACTAATATTGCTAGCCTTGATGAGGTGTTTGTAGTTCATGGAGGCAATAGCACTAACGTTGGTAATGGGTTTAGTAACTGGAAAGCTGAATTGACATGGCATCAAATTTTCTCATCTTTTGCACCGTCAATAATGTTGGCGTTGCCTGAATATTCTGCAAAGGATGCACTTTGTGCGTCAATCATTAGTCTATGCAAACCAGCCGGTTTTAGTTTTTATATTGATGATCAAGATTTTCAAACAATTGGAATTCAATTTCGAGTATTGGGCTTGATTACAATTAAGCCGCTAGGCGATGATGTTTCTAAGGCTGCACGTTTGTACTGGTCATTAACTCCGAAGGGTGAGCAAGTCATGCTTGAAGCCCGAGTAGTCAGGTCTGGGACGCAGCTTTATCCGTTGATATTGAAGAAGGGACTACATATCTAGCTGGCAATCTCTATTTCATTTCAAATCACATTGATATGCGCAAAACCCCTTGTATCAAGCCGAGCGAGGAACAAGCGGCAAGGGGGTTTCGGCGGGGTCTGTTTTGTTAAACCCCGCCGCCTTGCCGATTGTCCGCAGCGAGGGAACGGGCGAAGCCCGCGCAGATGCAGGGTCGCCTTTCTTTGCTGACTTTCTTTGGCGAAGCAAAGAAAGTCAGTCCCCGTCGCGGATTGCGACTGTAAAATACTGTGCCGTAGGCACTTAAAAATTATCAACACTCAATTTTAAAAAAATATTCAAGTAGGTATACGAATGCAGTCATTTATTAAAAATGCTTCCATCCATATACCCATTAAACCAAGGTAACCATTATGACCAGTCGTAACGAACAACTTTTTGAATCTGCTAAAAAACACATACCTGGTGGCGTGAATTCTCCGGTGCGGGCTTTTGGCTCGGTGGGTGGTACGCCGCGTTTCTTTAAAAAGGGCGCTGGCGCTTATGTTTGGGATGCCGATGATAAGCAATACATCGATTATGTTGGCTCTTGGGGCCCGTTGATTCTTGGCCACGCGCATCCTGCGGTGATTGATGCAGTGGTGAATACCGCCAAAAACGGCATGAGCTTTGGCGCGCCGACTGAGGGCGAAGTCGAATTGGCTGATTTGCTATGCCAAATGTTGCCGTCACTGGAGCAAGTGCGTCTGGTTTCCAGCGGTACCGAGGCCACAATGAGCGCGATTCGCCTTGCGCGTGGCTTTACGGGGCGCGATAAATTAGTCAAGTTTGAAGGCTGCTACCACGGCCATGCCGATAGTTTGTTGGTGAAAGCAGGCTCTGGCCTGTTGACGTTTGGTAACCCGTCTTCGGCAGGCGTTCCAGCGGCGGTGGCGGCCGATACCATCGTGTTGCCATATAACGATGTTGCCGCGCTAGAAGCGCTATTTGCAGCGAACGGCGGCGAAATTGCAGCGATCATCGTCGAGCCGATTGCTGGCAATATGAATATGGTGCAGCCAAGTGCTGAGTTTGTCGCCGCAATGCGTAATCTCACCACACAGCACGGCGCAGTGTTGATTTACGACGAAGTGATGACGGGGTTTCGCGTTGGGCTGCACTGCGCGCAAGGCTTGCATGGCATTACCCCTGATTTGACTTGCCTTGGTAAAGTCGTCGGCGGCGGAATGCCGTTGGCGGCGTTTGGTGGCCGTGCTGACATCATGGCGTTTTTAGCGCCATTAGGCCCCGTGTATCAAGCCGGTACTTTGTCTGGAAATCCAGTGGCCGTTGCTGCAGGATTGGCGACGTTAGCCGAAATTAGTAAGCCTGGCTTCTTTGAGAATTTAAGCGCACAAACGGCGAAATTTGTCGCAGGATTAAATGAAATCGGCGCAGATCACGGATTATGTGCGCAGTCGGTTGGTGGGATGTTTGGCGTGTATTTCGCCGAAGTTGTGCCAACGTCATTTGCTGATGTGATGGCTTCTGATCGTACCCGTTTCAACGCGTTTTTCCACGCGATGCTAGAGCATGGTGTTTATCTCGCGCCTTCTGCGTTCGAAGCGGGTTTTGTGTCGGCTGCGCATACTGATGCTGACATTGCCGCGACGTTGGCCGCTGTGAAGCTCACATTAGCTCAACTCTAAAACGCAAAGTGGCGTACTGCTTGACGGTCTTACGCTTTACCTTATTCCTAAGGAATACGATGCACTTCATTTTTTGCTTGGTCATGTTGTTCTCAAGTATTCAAGCGGTGGCTTCGTTTGATTTTGATTACCTCCGGTATGGTGACTACCCTTTTGGTGAAAATGAGTTGTATTCGACAATTGATCACTTAGAGGATGGCGGCGTCTTGATTTTGACGCATGATCGAAATCGCTATCGTATTTACGATTTTAATCAGCAAAAAAAACTGCGCTGGCAGTCGCCGCAGTGGCTGGTTGACTCCCCTGAGTTATTGTATGCATTTCGGAAAAACCAACGGCTAGGCCGCTGTTTTGGCTGGCTACCCGTTGGGGAGGCTGGTGCAGGAGCGTTTGTCGTCTCGCTGGGAAATTTTGAACATTGGAATGAAATTTTGTGGCGGAATGAGCAAGGCAAGATCATTAACCACAGTCGTTTACAGCAAATCAACCGTATCAGTATTTGGCGGCATCAAGCTTGGTTGAGCTCAGCTCAGCGCCTCGTCTTAGCACAGTTTACCGAGCATAGTAATTGCATGAGCGATTTCAATACTCAGCCTGCTCGGCATGTATTTGGTGAATATCCGCTCACGCCAAGCGTCGATTGGCATAGCGAGTTTAAAGATTTGCCCGCAAAACAAGATGTAGCAAGA
>CAUPHX010000325.1:0-3703 GCA_963511125.1 uncultured Deefgea sp.
CAAAGACTCAAGCTGTGTTTTATTTGCAGTATAAATATCCACAGCAGCAAAAGCTGCAGTCATCAATGCAAAGCTCGACAATAAAGTGATAATAAGTTTTTTAAACATGATCAATCCCTTAGAAAATTAAATATTTGATTAAGTTACGCGGCATCAACAACCACCATTAAAATGGGTACTGCGCTCGCCAAACTTACGCAATCCGTATCGAAAGACACGAGTAGCCAACTATAGCAGGACACTGCATTATTTCCATTATTTGTCAGCTCCAATCAAGGAAAGCGTATGAAGGGCATCACACCACAACAGACGGTTGAACATTATGAAAACTTTCCCGTTGGCTCTTTCTTGCTCCCCAAAGCATTTCGCCCCGCGATTGCGGTCGTCTATCACGTGGCGCGTTACGCCGACGACTTAGCCGACGAAGGCGACGCCAGCGCCGCTGAGCGCTTAGCGGCACTCGATGAATGCAGCGCCGAATTACAGCGCATTGAACGTGGCGAGGCCGCAGTAACCGCTCGCTTTCAAGCGCTGGCCCCCGTTGTCGCAAAATACCAAATCCCGCTCGAGCTATTTGAAGATTTGTTTTCCGCATTTCGCCAAGACGTCGTCAAAACCCGCTACCAAGATTTTGGCGAAGTCATCGATTACTGTCGCCGCTCGGCCAATCCAGTCGGGCGGATTTTGCTGCATATTTTTGGACAAACCGACTCGCGACAACTGGCGCTCTCGGATGGGATTTGCTCTGCGCTGCAGCTGGTCAATTTTTGGCAAGACGTTGCGATTGACTGGAAAAAAGATCGTGTTTATTTACCACAAGACGATATGGAACGTTTTCGCGTCACTGAAGTCGATATAGCCCAAGGCATTGCAACGCCCGCCTTTAAGCAATTAATGAGTTTTCAATGCGACCGAACCCGCCGCATGCTCCGTGCGGGATCACCGCTCGGGGTACAGCTGCCGGGTCGAGTTGGCTTAGAAATTCGCACGATTGTGCTCGCTGCGGATCGAGTACTGAGTAAAATTAAGTTCGCCCAATATGATGTATTTAATGCACGCCCTACTCTAACGCGTGGCGATTGGCCGGCGATTTTGTGGCAAGCCCTCAAAGCAGGAATCACGAAGAAAGTATGAGAATTAACCAAAAACAACAACGCGCCTTCATCAGTTTATTCACCGCCCGCTCTTGGACAGCACGGATTTCGGCCATTTTAGTGTTAGCGATTGCGGCATTTACATGGTGGAATCAAGGCCAAGTCAGCCCAGGGCAACTCGGACAGCTCACGAAGGGCAGCCAAATTAAAGGCCGAGTGGTCGGCGTGGCCGATGGCGACACGATTACGGTCTTGGATGCCGATAAAAAACAGTACAAACTGCGCTTGGCCTATATTGATTCACCTGAAAAAGCCATGCCCTTTGGGCAAGATGCCAAAAGCAATTTATCTGATTTAGTTTATAAGCAAGACGTCATCGCCTACATTGACGATGTGGATCGTTACGGGCGCGGTGTTGCTCGGATTACTAAGGCAGAACAAGACATTAATTTGGCTCAAGTGAATGCGGGATACGCTTGGCACTACACGACCTACGCCAAAAAAACTCAAAGCAGATCCAGCTTTCAACAATACGAACAAGCCCAAGAGCAGGCACAAAGCCAGCGAAGTGGATTATGGCAAGACGCCAATCCAACGCCGCCATGGAATTGGCGTAAAGCAAATCGATAGCGCCCACCAAACCCACAAGGGTATTGCGCTGTGCGCCTTAATTAACAAAATCCAGATTGAAATACCTAAGTAATTTTTAGAGAAAAAACACTTGATGCCCCCACGTTCAAGTTCATCAAGGTCAAACCCCTGAAATTTTGATAGAATTACGTCTGTTGACTGCGAACCCTTAATCGCTTGGAATCCAAATGCTTGTAGCCCGCTTTACTCTAGCCGCACTTTTCTCAGCTTTTTCATTGGCGGCCTATGCGGGTGAAGCTGAAGATATTCAGCAATTGCTGCGCGCCAAACAATACCCACAAGCGATTGAACGAGCGGATAAATTCTTAGCTAAATCACCGAAAGACGCTCAAATTCGTTTTTTACGCGCGATTGCTTTGACCGAAGCGGGTCGTAGCGACGAAGCCATTAAAGCATTTACTAAACTTTCCGAAGATTATCCACACCTGCCTGAACCCTATAATAATTTGGCAGTGCTGTACGCCAACAATAATCAATTGGATAAATCGCGTGCAGCCTTGCAAATGTCGATTCAAACCAACCCTAGCTATGCGATAGCGCACGAAAATATGGGCGACCTTTACGCGCGGCTCGCTTCGCAGGCTTACGACAAAGCCTTGCAACTTGAAAACAATAACCAACAAGTACAAACCAAGCTCAAATTGGTCAGTACTTTATTTAATCCAAATCAGATACCCGCTAAAGTAGCGACTAACTCAGCCACAACCAAGGTTGCGCCGACAACGACACCTGCCGCCGCCATTAAGCCGACCACCGTACCTGCTGCTAGCCCGAAACCCCTACTCCCAGCGGCAACGCCAAAAGTGATCGTGGCAGTCAAACCCACTGTAACTTCAGCACCTACAGTACTCGCCACGGTCAAGTTAGCTGTCGCAACCGAAAAACCAAAAGCGATCCCAACTGCCGCGCCAGAACCTAAAGTCGACGAACGCAAAAATGAGAAGGATCAAGTCTCAGCGAGTGTACAAAATTGGGCAAGTGCGTGGAGCAAACAAAACGTCGGGGGCTATGTCGGCAGTTACGCCAAAGGCTTTAAAGCACCGGGTGGTCGTAGCGCGTGGGAAAAAGATCGCCAACTCAAAATTGCCGGTCCAAAATCAATTGACGTTAAGGTGAGTGTACTCAACGTTGACTTCATTGACGATGACACCGCTAAAGTCAAAGTCCGTCAAAACTACAAATCAGATCGACTATCTAGCAGTACCATCAAAACCTTAGTGCTACAAAAATCAGGCTCTCGCTGGTTGATCCTTGAAGAACGGATCGGTGGTTAATTAAATACATGTCTTATTTATCACCTTGGACCAAGCGAATCATTTGCTTGGTCATTTTGCTATGCTTAGCGACTGCCGCCACGCCTCGTTTATTTGAATTTAGTGATACCACGTTTACGCTCACGCCAGAACAAGCTGGAACGGCCAAAACGGGGAATAATGAAACCCGAATTCTCGCGGCCATCGATGACATCCGCGCAGGCAAGATGGCCGACGCGCGTGCGACGGTAGATGCCTTACTCGACGAGCAACCCAACTATCGTTTAGCACAATTACTGCGTGCCGACCTGTACGCAATGCGCGCAATGCCACTGGATACCATTGGTGGCGGCGTCGCAGCGACTAATGCGAGCGCGCCTAGCAGCGTACTCGATGATTTACGCAAAGAGGCATTGGTTCGCATCGCACATCGCAATGAAGACCAAGCGACCGCCAATAAACTCCCAGCCAATATCGTAGTTTTTGCGCCAAACCAAAAATACGCCATCCTCGTTGATGCCTCTACGTCACGGCTATATGTATTCGCGAATGAAAACGGTAAACCCAAACGAATCAAAGACCACTATGTCGTCGTTGGTAAACTCGGGGTAGATAAAAAAGTCGAAGGCGATCAACGCTCGCCACTCGGCGTTTATTTTGTCACCAGCCACCTCACGCGCCCGCAACTCGATAAAACTTACGGCG
>CAUPHX010000326.1:0-3663 GCA_963511125.1 uncultured Deefgea sp.
CATGTCAAATACTCCCAGTACCATTCAAAATCTGATTATTCATCAACTGCACAAAGAACCAAATGGCCCTGCACGCGTGGCGCTCAGTACGGCGGAAATGCCGATCAATAGCGCAGCGCAGCGTTTAGTCGATCATTTATGCCAATTGTATGGCACACGGAATGGCAAAGGTTTTGGCAAGTTTGAAGAAGACGAGCATGAATACCCAATGCCTGCTTTGGTGCGCCGCTATATGGACGATGCTAATTTCCTGCAACTGTCGCAGCAATTGATGGCGCAGCTGCAAGTTCGCGCCGAGCAAGAGCCAGAAGCCAGCGGTGGCTACGTCTTGATTGCGCGAGTGCAAAACGTTGCAATGGATTTTCTGTTTGTCGCTCTAATCAGTGAAGTGATTGGCACTGCAGTCAATGTCGAAATGAAAATCGAAGACAGCATTCATTTGGATATGGATCATCTGCGGGTGGCGGGCCGCATTGACTTGGGCGTGTGGCAAGCGGGCGGCGAGCGTTATGTGAGTTTTTTGCGCGGGCGCGGCGATGTGGCTGCGTATTTCAAGTTATTTCTCGGCTGCAATGACATGGTCACTCCGCTGAAAGAAACGCAAAAATTGGTCAAAGGTCTTGAGCAGTTTGTTGAGCAGCAAGCGCTGAGCGCACAAGATCGCGACGAAGTGTTTCAACGTGCACATAGCCTGCTTGATGAAATGGGCAACGATCAAGGCGAAGTGAATCTTGCTGCGGTCGCCAGTCAAATTTTCCCCGATGCGCCGCAAGCGCTGCAGGACGTATTGCAGCACGAAGATTTGGGTTTGATGGATGGTTTTGTACCCGATCGCCGCGCGATTAAACCATTGATGCGTTTTAAAGCAGCGGCGCCAGAATGGAAACTTGAATTTGATCGTGCCAGCCTACGCTCGGGCGCGGTGATTTACGATAAGCATACCGATACATTGGTGCTGTCGAATATTCCCGATAAGCTAAAAAAAGCATTGCTAGAGCAATAGTATTGATTTTAAAGGGTATATCTTGCGGGCTATTGATAATTAATGGCTCCATGCAGATACGTAAATGGTTTAATTCTTGTAAAAAGGCGACTTGGTCGCCTTTGTTGTTTTTGTAGAACAATCGTTCTCATTTGGCTTGCGAATGTGTTACTGCTCTTGTATTGTGAACGTACGTTCTATAGAGAGGTGCCACTATGACTATTCGCTTTCGATTAACTGATCATGATATTTTACAGCAACAGACACTTCGGGTTACAATGTGCTTATTAGAGCATTTTGTGCAGCCGGCCTTGCATGGTTCTTCCTTGCTATTATCTGCACGTCGATTACAGCAATTACCCGCACAATTACGATCAATTGCACAAGGTTTTATCGGTTTGTATGTGGTCGCCAATGGACAGGGAACAATCACGCGCATTGCGACGATGCAACATCGCCTTGGTATTGCAGAGCAAGATCAACAATTTGGCCTCGTGCAAGGCCAGCAAGTTGCATTGCGCGTCACTGAACGTGCTGAAATCGTGTCTTTGACTGCCGCTTCTTAAAAACAGTGCATTTTGAATGTCTGAATGCGCGCAAAGATAGTTGTGAGAAGATAACTGATTAATTTTGATGGGTATATTTTGATAGGCTAATAAATATATAGGGTTTAATGCGATACCCAGAAAATTAATCAAGATAATCTATTGTCTTCCTGATAGTGAAAGATGGCGCGTTCACACTGCAGCCTGTTACACTCTTGCCTATCTATTTCCATTGTTTCTAAGGGTTTCGTAATGGCACAGTATGTAATGTCGATGCTCCGCGTGAGCAAAATTGTTCCGCCAAAACGTCAAATTATTAAAGACATTTCATTGTCTTTCTTTCCGGGCGCAAAAATTGGTTTGCTGGGTTTAAATGGCTCAGGTAAATCCTCCGTTTTGAAAATCATGGCGGGTGTGGATAAAGAATTTGAAGGTGATGTGCAGCATCTGCCGAATATCAAAATCGGTTATTTGGCGCAAGAGCCTGAATTAACTGCCACCAACACTGTGCGCCAAGAAGTTGAAAGCGGGCTGGGCGAGGTGTTTGAAGCGCAAGCCAAACTTGAAGCAGTTTATTCAGCGTACGCCGAAGAAGGCGCTGACTTTGATGCGCTGGCTGAAGAGCAAGGCCGCCTCGAAGCGATTATTTCCGCTGGCGCTGGCGACAATTTAGAATTGCAACTTGAAATCGCCGCAGATGCACTGCGCTTGCCAGAATGGGATGCAATTGTTGGTCAGTTGTCGGGTGGTGAGAAACGCCGCGTTGCTTTGTGCAAATTACTGTTGTCTAAGCCTGATATGTTGTTGCTCGACGAGCCAACCAATCACTTGGATGCCGAATCAGTTGAGTGGCTCGAGCAATTCTTGGTGCGCTTCCCAGGTACCGTGGTTGCGGTCACGCATGATCGCTACTTCCTCGATAATGCTGCTGAATGGATTTTGGAACTCGATCGTGGGCATGGTATCCCTTGGGAAGGTAATTATTCGACTTGGCTGCAAAAGAAAGAAGAGCGTTTAAAAGTTGAAGAATCGCAAGAATCGGCGCGTCAAAAAGCGCTGCACAAAGAATTGGAATGGGTTCGTCAAAATCCGAAAGGCCGCCAAGCTAAATCTAAAGCACGTATTGCGCGTTTTGAAGAGTTGAGTAGCTTTGAGCATCAAAGACGCAATGAAACACAAGAAATCTTTATTCCGGTGGCTGAACGTTTGGGTGACAAAGTCATTGAATTTAAAGGCGTCACTAAATCATTTGGCGATCGTCTGCTGATTGATGATTTGAGCTTTAACGTGCCAGCGGGCGCGATTGTCGGCATTATCGGCCCGAATGGCGCGGGTAAATCGACTCTGTTTAAAATGATAGCGGGTAAAGAAGCTGCCGATAGCGGTGAAGTAGAAATCGGCCAAACCGTGCAAATGGCCTTTGTTGAGCAAAGTCGTGAAGGTCTGGAAAACGAAAAAACCGTATTCCAAGACGTTTCTGGTGGCCACGATGTGATTAACGTCGGCAAGTTTGAAATGAGCAGCCGTGCCTACTTGGGCCGCTTTAACTTTAAAGGCGCGGATCAAGCCAAGCTGGTGGGTAATTTATCCGGTGGTGAGCGTGGTCGCCTGCATTTGGCTAAAACGCTACTGAAAGGCGGCAATGTGTTGCTGCTCGATGAGCCATCGAATGACTTGGACGTTGAAACATTACGTGCCTTAGAAGATGCGTTGCTTGAGTTTGCTGGTACTGTGTTTGTTATTTCCCATGATCGCTGGTTTTTGGATCGGATTGCGACGCATATCTTGGCTGCTGAAGGCAATTCGCAATGGAATTTCTTTGATGGTAATTACCAAGAATACGAAGCGGATAAGAAAAAACGCCTAGGTGAAGAGGGCGCTAAACCGAAACGGATTCGTTACAAGCCAATTAGCCGTTAATCGGGGTTTATTTTTCAAGTGCGGTTCAATTTGAAAATAAGGTTTTGAATTTGTAGAAAAGGGCATACCCAGATCGGTGGGGGTGTCTAGTATTTTGTGTAAACGCTTTTTTAAAATGCGGGCATCCGCTCTTCAAATTGAATACTGAACCGTACCAACGCCGCTCGCCAGTCGCGGATTGGCATCGTCCATTTCTTACTAATATTCTGTAGCGCC
>CAUPHX010000327.1:0-3621 GCA_963511125.1 uncultured Deefgea sp.
CACCTATTCACAAGAGCAAGTTGACGAGATTTTCCGTGTTGCTGCCTTAGCCGCAGCTGATGCACGTTTGCCACTATCTAAAATGGCGGTTGCCGAAACTGGCATGGGTATCGTTGAAGACAAAGTCATTAAAAATCACTTTGCATCTGAATACATTTACAACGCCTACAAAGACGAAAAAACCTGCGGCATTTTGTCGACTGATGATGCCTTCGGGATCATGACGATTGCTGAGCCAATTGGTATTATTTGCGGCATTGTACCGACGACCAATCCAACTTCAACGGCCATTTTTAAAGCGCTGATTTCACTCAAAACGCGCAACGGTATTATCTTTAGCCCACATCCACGCGCCAAAAACTCAACCTGCGCCGCCGCGCGTTTGGTACTTGAAGCTGCCGTATCTGCCGGCGCACCACGCGACATCATCGGCTGGATCGACGAGCCAACGGTTGAATTATCGAATCACCTAATGAAACATCCAGACCTAAATCTTATTCTGGCGACAGGTGGTCCCGGCATGGTTAAGGCGGCGTATAGCTCTGGAAAACCTGCCATTGGTGTAGGCGCGGGCAATACCCCCGTAGTTATCGACGAAACAGCCGACATCAAGCGCGCCGTTGCATCGATTTTGATGTCCAAAACATTCGACAATGGTGTTGTTTGCGCCTCTGAGCAGTCGGTTATCGTGGTTGATAGCATCTACGAACAAGTTAAAGAGCGCTTCAACGCCAACGGCGGCTACATCCTCAACAAGAAAGAAACTGAAGCAGTTCGTAAAGTAATCTTGGTGAACGGCGGCCTGAACGCGGCCATCGTGGGCCAATCAGCACTCAAAATCGCCGATATGGCCGGCATCAAAGTACCGGTTTACACCAAAGTATTGATCGGCGAAGTTACTTCCGTCGGCGAAGAAGAGGAATTTGCGCACGAGAAGCTCTCCCCTACTCTTGCCATGTACCGCGCCAAAGATTTCATTGATGCAGTCACCAAGGACGAGGCTTTAGTTGCGTTGGGCGGCATTGGCCACACTTCATCACTGTATACCGATCAAGATTTACAAGGCGAGCGCATTGCTTACTTTGGCGACAAAATGAAAACCGCTCGTATTTTGATTAATACACCTTCATCACAAGGCGGCATCGGTGACTTGTACAACTTTAAATTAGCGCCATCGCTGACTTTGGGTTGCGGTTCATGGGGCGGCAACTCGATCTCTGAAAATGTGGGTCCGAAACATTTACTGAACAAGAAAACCGTTGCGAAGCGAGCTGAAAATATGTTGTGGCACAAACTTCCAAAAAGCATTTATTTCCGTCGTGGCAGCTTATCAATTGCACTAAAAGAAATGGCCGGTAAAAAACGCGCCGCGATTGTCACTGATCGCTTCTTGTTTAATAACGGCATGTGTGATGAAACGATTCGTGTATTGAAACAGCAAGGCCTAGAAGTTGAGGTGTTCCACGAAGTTGAAGCTGACCCAACACTGGCTGTTGTTCGCAAGGGCGTGGCCATGCTCAATAACTTCAAACCGGATGTAATTGTTGCGCTTGGTGGCGGTTCGCCAATGGATGCTGCGAAAATCATGTGGGTCATGTACGAACACCCAGAAGTTCATTTCGAAGATCTAGCACTGCGCTTTATGGATATCCGTAAACGCATCTATACCTTCCCAAAAATGGGCATTAAAGCTGAATTGATTGCCATCCCAACAACTTCAGGTACTGGTTCAGAAGTAACGCCATTCGCGGTAGTAACTGATGAAGTAACTGGCATGAAATACCCAATCGCCGATTACGAACTCACACCAAACATGGCCATTATCGATTCGAATTTGGTGATGAACATGCCAAAATCGCTGACTGCTTTTGGTGGTATCGACGCGGTAACGCATGCACTTGAAGCTTATGTTTCAGTCTTGGCGAATGAATTCTCTGATCCGCACGCACTGCAAGCCTTGAAATTGCTCAAGCAATACCTACCATCGTCGTACACCAATGGCGCGAACGATCCAAAAGCGCGTGAACAAGTTCATAATGCCGCAACGATTGCGGGTATGTCGTTTGCCAACGCATTCTTGGGTGTTTGCCACTCAATGGCACACAAGATCGGTGCAGAATTTCACTTGGCGCATGGTTTAGCCAATGCCTTGTTGATCAGCAACGTGATTCGTTACAACGCAGTGGATATTCCAACGAAACAAACTGCATTTAGCCAGTACGATCGTCCGCAAGCAAAATGCCGCTACGCCGACATCGCCGAGCACCTCGGCTTGGCCGGTAAAAACGACGATCAAAAAGTGGAAAATCTCATCGCTTGGGTTGATGAACTCAAACAAGTGCTGAACATTCCAATGTCGATCAAAGATGCCGGCGTGAACGAAGCTGACTTCTTGGCTAAATTGGATCGCGTTGCAGAAGAAGCGTTTGACGACCAATGTACTGGCGCCAACCCACGCTTCCCGCTGATTAGCGAATTGAAACAAGTCTTGCTGGATAGCTATTATGGCCGTTCTTACCATGAAACTTATGGTGTAGTAGCGGAAGCTAAACCAGCGAAATAAATAAAACGCTGAGTTTGTCCCCAAAGCCCGCTTATGCGGGCTTTTTTGCTTTTTAACGATGCGGCGCGGCGTGGTAAACTGCGCGCCACACTCACTTTCATTGCGCCCCTATGTATGAATTACTGATTGGCCTGCGCTACACCCGTGCCAAGCGCCGAAATGGCTTCATCTCGTTTATTTCGCTGGTTTCAATCGCCGGAATTGCGCTCGGTGTTGCCGCGCTCATTATTGTATTGTCCGTGATGAATGGCTTCCAAGAGGAGGTTCGCAATCGTATCTTGGGTATGGCGTCGCACATTACCGTGACCAGTCCCGACAATACGCTATACGACTGGCAGGCCGCAGTCGACACGAGTACGAAAAATCCACATGTACGCGGTGCAGCCCCCTATGTGATGGGGCAAGGCTTGTTTACCAATGGCAGCCAAGTCAAAGGCGTTCTAGTTCGCGGCATCGACCCCGAATTAGAACCCAAAGTGAGCGAACTGGCCGAGAAAATGGTAAAAGGCCAACTCAATGCGCTGCACGCTGGCGACTTTTCGGTGATTTTAGGCTGGGCACTGGCGCAAGAATTGGGCGTCACTACGGGCGACAAAGTCACCCTAATTACCCCGCAGGGGCAAGTGACGCCGGCAGGCTTAATTCCTCGGATGCGACAATTTACGATTGCGGGTATTTTTAAAGCGGATTATTTTCCTTACGACGCCAATCTGGCTTTGCTCCACATGTCCGACGCGCAAAAACTCTACCGAACGGGCGAAGCAGTCACTGGCGTTCGTCTTAAAATTGACGATTTATTCAAGGCCAGAGAAGTCGCTCGCGAAATCAACCGCACACTGCCCGACCTGATTGTCGCCGACTGGAGCCAAGAAAACCCGACTTACTTCCGTGCGGTAGAAATCGAAAAGCGCATGATGTTTATTATTTTGACGCTCATCGTTGCGGTGGCGGCGTTCAATCTTGTTTCGACTTTGGTGATGATTGTGACGGACAAACAGGCCGACATTGCGATCTTACGTACTTTAGGCGCGTCACCCGGTTCAATCATGAAAATATTC
>CAUPHX010000328.1:0-3598 GCA_963511125.1 uncultured Deefgea sp.
TCACACTGCATAAAGTGGCAAGTGAAGCATCAACCAAGATGGCTGAGAGAGGAAATGTTTCAGTAAGCCAAGAATCAAACAAAATCGGATTGGTGGTCGTTTGGCAGGCTTTGGCGCAATCGGCCGAAGAAATTTTTCATATGCCGGTACGTTTAGGCTTGCCACGTTATGTGGGTGGCTTAGCCGAAGTAGTTAAAAATCCGCGGTATTCGACAGCGGTTGGTTTATTGATTTTGGCGCGACAACAAATGCAAAAAGCGCCAAATCATCGCGGCAAAGACGGTGGTATTGGTGATGTTTTTGGCAGAATGAAGTCATGGTTTCAAAATAACTTCTGAAATTTTCGGGTGAGCGGTAAAATCGGGCAAGAGGAGAATGGAAATGGCATTATTAATTGAAGTACCAGAGGTTTCACATCACGTGAATATCAAGGTGATTGGCGTTGGCGGTGCAGGCTGCAATGCAATCAATAATATGATCGAACATGCGATGCAGTCGCATGGTGTCGATTTTATTTCGGCCAATACCGACGCGCAGGTATTAAAACAATCTAAAGCGGATAACGTAGTTCAGCTTGGCGCTGAACTTACCAAAGGCTTTGGCGCGGGTTGTAATCCAGAAATCGGTCGCCAAGCGGCTGAAGAAGATCGTGAACGCATCGCTGAATTGATTTCAGGTGCTGACTTGTTGTTTATTACCGCGGGTATGGGTGGTGGTACCGGTACCGGTGCTGCGCCAGTGATCGCACAAGTAGCGCGTGAGAAAGGTATCTTGACGGTTGGCGTTGTGACTAAGCCAGGTCTAGATGAAGGCTGCCGCCAAAAAGTGGCTCAAGCCGGTATCGATGAATTAGCACGTTATGTTGATTCTCTGATTGTCGTTTCAAATCAAAAGCTTGAGGAAGTACTTGGTGATGATGTAACGATTGATGAAGCTTTCCGCGCGGCGGATGATGTGCTTCGCAATGCGGTTGGTTCTATCGTCGAAATTATTCAGTATCCAGGTTTGATCAACGTTGACTTTGCCGACGTGAAAACCGTGATGCGTGAAATGGGCATGGCGATGATGGGCTCGGCGCATGCGACTGGTCCAGACCGTGCAATCCGCGCGACTGAAGAAGCGATTCGTTGCCCATTATTGGACAATATCAGCTTTAAAGGCGCACGCGGCGTGTTGGTGAATTTCTCTACCGCACCGGGTAAATTGAAAAAATCAGAAACTCGTCAAGCACTTGAAATCATCGAATCGCACGTCGCTGATGGCGCCTTGGTGAAACATGGCGTGGTTTACGACGAAGCTTTGGGTGAAGACGAAATTCGCGTAACTTTGGTCGCAACAGGTTTGGGTGGCAAAGCGATTAGCACGCCATCATTGACGGTGGTGAGCAGCCAAACGTTGAAAACCGGCACTGATAATCAAGCTTATGAAGATGCCTACGATACACCAGCGATTTGGCGTAATAATCGCGGCAATCGTGCACCAGAAGCCGCTGCACGCCCTGCGATGAGCAATATCGACATGGATATTCCGGCATTTTTGCGTCGTCAAGCGGATTAAGTGTGGTTATTTGGCGACGCTGTGCGCTGACGTTTGATTTAGTTTAATAGGTTGAATCAATCGATTTGATTGAAATGATTTGCTCAGTCTTTTGCCTAGGGCTGATAAAATCAGAGCATTGAATGTATAGGCAGAACGGCCATGTTTTTACAAAGAACTTTGGATTCAACAATTCATGCCACTGGTGTGGGATTGCACTCGGGTGAGAAAGTAAAACTCACTTTGCGCCCCGCACCAGTTAATCATGGGATTGTGTTTAAGCGTTCTGATTTGCCCGAATCAGCGCCTTTCAAAGTTGGCCCCGATTTAGTGAACGACACGCGTCTCTCCTCGACGCTCGTCCAAGACGGCGTGCGTGTCGGCACTATCGAGCATCTGATGTCGGCGTTTGCGGCACTCGGCATTGACAATGTTATTGTCGAAGTCGACGCGCCAGAAATGCCGATTATGGATGGTTCTGCCGCGCCATTTATCTACTTGATTCAAACTGCAGGGGTGCAAGAGCAAGATGCACCGAAGCAGTTTGTCAAAGTACTCAAACCCGTCGAAGTACACGATGGCGATAAATGGGTGAAATTTGAGCCACATAATGGCTACAAAGTGTCCCTTACTATCGATTTCAAACACCCCGCCTTTAAAAAATCAGCACAAACCATTACCTTGGATTTTGCCGAAAGCAATTACATCACCGAAATCGCGCGTGCGCGAACCTTTGGTTTTATTCATGAAGTCGAATACCTACGCATGAATGGCCTTGCGCGTGGTGGCAATATGGATAACGCAGTCGTCATTGATGAGTTTCGCGTATTAAACGAAGGTGGCTTGCGCTTTGAAGACGAATTTGTTCGGCATAAAATCCTCGATGCAATTGGTGACCTCTACATCTTGGGTTACCCATTAATGGCCTCATTTTCTGGCTATAAATCAGGCCACGCGATGAATAATAAATTATTGCGTGAGCTACTGTCTGATCCGAGTAATTATGAGATGGTGAGCTTTGACCGCCTTAGTGACGTACCGGCGGCGTTTCATGACTTACCTGAAGTCGGAATCTAAACGGTGTTTACGGTTTTAAGAATTTTGTTTGTTCTTGCCATACTGGGGATCTCCTATTCAGCGGTTCAGTATGTAAGAAGCCGTGACCCACATTGGCTTAAAATCATCCGCTGGATCGTCTATTTTGTTCTGTCTTTGTGTTTGCTCATCTTTACTGGCCTGGTGATACAGCGTGTGCTGATGGCTTAATCGGATTGTTTATGCCGCGTTTTTATGTCGACTTACCGCTGAGTGTTGGCCAGTCGCTTGATTTGCCCGAAGCTGTTGCACGACACGTGCAAGTTCTGCGCATGCAGCCGACTGAGCCACTGCGTTTGTTTAATGGCCAAGGTGGCGAATACGCCGCCGAGATCTCGGCGATGGGGAAAAAAACAGTCAGTGTTCAAGTCCAAGGGTTTGACGATATTGATCGTGAATCACCGCTAAAGTTGACTTTGGTGCAGGCGATTTCGGCGGCAGATCGAATGGACTATACGGTGCAAAAAGCGGCAGAGTTGGGTGTGACGATTTTTCAGCCGGTCATTTCACAATATTGCCAGCAACGTTACTCGGGCGAGCGCGCCGAAAAACGATTGGCGCATTGGCAAGGCATTGCAGCCAGTGCCGCAGAGCAATGTGGTCGTACTCGCTTGATGGAAATTCGTCCTATTATCTCGTTTGCCCAATTCTTAGCGAGCCAACAAGAAAGTGAACTAAAAATACTCATGTGTCCAACGGGGGCTGTTGAATATGCTAGCCTGCCCGAAGATGTTGCGAGTGTGATTGTTTTGGTTGGTCCTGAGGGTGGGTATTCGCCTGAAGAAGATAATCAAGCAGGTTTGCATGGCTATACTTCGCTTATTCTTGGACCAAGAATTTTTCGCACCGAAACGGTTGCGCCAGTGATTGCGAGTTTACTACAGTTGCGATACGGTGATTTCGCATAGCACTTAGTCCTCAAGGGATGTCGCTGATCGTGGCATTCTTCCGCAACGTTTCTTCATCA
>CAUPHX010000329.1:0-3575 GCA_963511125.1 uncultured Deefgea sp.
TCACACCTCACACCTCACACCTCACACCTTTTCAGGGAATTTCCTTGAATTTACGCGCATTTGTCGCTAATCTCTTTCCTTTCGAAGAATAAATGCCCTTAGGCACGCAGGCAGGGAAGACTATGCAATATCAAACCGACGACGTCCGTATCCGCGAAATTAAAGAACTCTTGCCGCCTGTTGCGGTGATTGAGAAATATCCAGTCAATGAACTCGCGTCGACAGCGGTGTTTGAAACCCGCCAAGCGATTCACCACATGCTCAACGACCAAGACGACCGTCTCTTGGTCATCATCGGCCCTTGCTCAATCCATGACACCAAATCCGCCATCGAATACGGCAACCGCTTGGTGAAATTGCGCGAACACTACAAAGGCACGCTGGAAATCGTCATGCGCGTGTACTTTGAAAAGCCACGTACGACCGTCGGCTGGAAAGGTTTGATCAACGACCCATTCCTCAACGGCAGCTTCAACATCAACGAAGGCCTACGTATTGCGCGTAAATTGCTGGTTGATTTGAACAATATCGGCCTGCCAACGGCGGGTGAATTCCTCGATATGATCACGCCGCAATATGTGGCCGATTTGATGAGCTGGGGCGCGATTGGTGCACGCACGACTGAATCACAAGTGCATCGTGAATTGGCGTCAGGTTTGTCTTGCCCAGTCGGTTTCAAAAACGGCACTGATGGCAATTTGAAAATCGCATTTGACGCGATCAAATCAGCGGGTCAACCGCATCATTTCTTGTCCGTGACCAAATACGGCCACTCAGCGATTGTGGCTACTGGCGGCAATCCCGATTGCCACGTGATTTTGCGCGGCGGTAAAGCGCCAAATTACGACGAAACGCATGTTCGTGCCGCAAGTGCTGATTTGGCAGCTGTCGGCTTGCCACAAAAAATCATGATCGACTTTAGTCACGGCAACAGCAGCAAAGATTACCGTCGCCAAATGGTGGTGTGCAACGATACCTGTACCCAAGTCGCCGCCGGTAATAAAGCGATTTTCGGCGTGATGGTCGAAAGCCATCTGGTCGAAGGCCGCCAAGACGACAACGCGGGTAAAGAATTGACTTACGGCCAATCGATTACCGATGCATGTATCAGCTGGGAAACCACGGAAGAGCTCTTGCTCAACCTATCGAACGCTGTCGCCCAACGCCGCGCCTTGGCGCATTTGGCATAATGGTTTAGGTCGGTATTTGCAGAATAAAAAAACCCGCTTCGGCGGGTTTTTGTTTTGGTATTGCTTGCTAGACTTTTAAATTTAATGGCTAGGGTTATATACATCGACTTTTAGTTTCTAATGCTTGGTGCCAGGTATCGCGCAAGTGTTAAATTGATTTGCGTTGCATGGGTAAGAAAGAGTCTCTCAGAGAAACCAAGGTCAATCTAAGGCTGTGACTTACCCACGGTACTCGGGTAAATAATTCTGGTTCGATGGAACCTTTTTTGCTACTGGACAGTCTATTCATCTTTCTCTATTCCATAGGCATGTCACCCATGAAAGTTCAATTTTTAGCAGCCACTGTCGCCGTCGCACTGACCTCAAGTTTGGCGTTTGCCAAAGAGGCTGTTGTGATCAACCAAGCGATCACTGAGAAAGAAACAATCCAAGCTCAAGAAGCGTGGTGCGGTGCACTGCTGAACATTAACGCGACCTATGAAAAAGATGGTCAGGCTGCGGCTAAAGCATTGGCGGAAAAAGTCATCGATGCTGCATACGCTTACCAAATGGGCGCAGTGCTCTTTAAGCCGACGCTCACGGTGAATCCACAAACATTCCGCACTACCCGTGCTGGTGCTTTATCTTATTTCGTGGGTGGTGATCCTTCTTTCGCTAAAGATACCGGCTTCGCTCTGAAAGGCTGGAAAAAATGCGAAGCAGAAAACGCAGGCATTTTCATCGATGGCAATAGCGCAATGACGATGGGTAAAGTCCACTTCACTGACAAAGCTGGTAAAGTAACAACCGTTGATAAAACTTGGGGTTTTGTGAAAGACGACGCGGGTAAACTTCGCATTAATCTTCACCACTCATCACTGGAATACCAAGCCAAATAAGTGCGCTAAAGGCTTTGTATAAACAGGCGTAGTCCAAACAAATAACTCCAGCGAATGGCTTTGTGCCACCGCTGGAGTTAATTCTTGTGCGGCAGGAGATTGTTTTGAACCCCATAGCAATTCTTGTTCATGTTCCCGACGTTGAATTGGGATTAGATTGGTACCAAAAAGCCTTCCCAGAAGCGGTATCTGTATACATCGCAGACTTTGATTTTACGGTGCTTGATATGAATGGTTTTTCAATCGAGATTGTTCAGGCTGATGAGAAAGTCAGCGCAGGTAAAAGCGGAACTGTACTGTATTGGCAGGTGAATGATCTTAACGAATCGCTGACTCATTTTAAATCGCTAGGTGCAAAGTTATATCGAGGCCCGTTAAGTATTGAAAATGGCTTAACAATGTGCCAAATCGAAGATCCATTTGGTAACCTAATTGGCCTGCGAGGAAAAGCGACATAACAACCATTAAGCGGGATCTTCGTCGCACTTCCAATTCAATAAATATAGGGACGAAATATGAAAACGATTGGATTGTTGGGTGGCATGAGTTGGGAATCAACGACAAGTTATTATCAACTCATTAATACAGGCATCAATGAGCAGCTCGGTGGGCTGCATTCAGCGAAAATTGTTTTGTATAGCGTCGATTTTCAAGAAATTGAGGCGTTTCAGCGCAATAATCAATGGGCTGAAAGCGCTGCGCTACTTGCTGCTGCGGCTAAGTCGATAGAGTCGGCTGGCGCAGATTTCATTCTGCTATGTACGAATACCATGCATAAAGTGGCGCCAGAAATCGAAAGCGCCATATCGATCCCTTTGCTACATATTGCTGATGCAACGGCTGAATGCCTTCAGAAAAATGGTGTCAAATCGGTTGGCTTATTGGGGACTCGATTCACTATGGAGCAGGAGTTCTACAAAGGTCGAATCATGGAGCGGCATGGTATTAATGTGATTGTTCCGAATCCAGCGCAGCGTGATTTGGTTCACGCCGTTATTTACGATGAACTCTGCCAAGGTAAGATCAGCGATTCTTCTAGGCAAAGCTATGTTGAAATTATTAATGAGCTCTACCAAGCCGGCGCAGAAGCGGTGATCTTGGGCTGCACTGAAATTGGACTGCTCGTGTCTCAAAGCGATGTCGATGTGCCTCTTTATGATACAACTGCGATTCATGCCAATGCCGCAATCGCTAGAGCAATTTCAACAGTGCCGTAGCTTGGGCTAAATGAAATGCAGGCTAAGGTTCACCGTGATGGTTGGGCTTTGCAAGCTCAGCGCCAAGCTACAAAGACCTTCTGTTTTGGATTGGTTCTGGCCGCTTAAATTGAATTATCCACGGCAGATTGGGGTTATCAACTGGCGTCGAGATAGAAGTATCTGCTTGTAGTACTTTATAAGTAATATAGTGGACCCAACAAAACAGACAGTAATTTAAGATGGTTTCTGCCATAAAAAGGTAGGCCGAAATGAGTGAGAAAAACCGTAAAGTAATGACGGGCGCGCAA
>CAUPHX010000330.1:0-3566 GCA_963511125.1 uncultured Deefgea sp.
ATGTCTTCTGGCTTTTGGTAATTGGCCAGTAAGCTATCAATTAAGTCGTTAGGTATCGGTTTTAGTGCGGTCATCATCATTCCTTGTATGCCAGTAGTTTCCAGCATGGTGACCGTTTACACAAAATATCCTACACCCTCCGAAGCGCCGCTAAGAACGGTAGCAATTGCCAACGAATGTATTGCCCCAACCCTCTATCGACTTAAAATTGAGCAGTCTTCATTGGCTGCAGTTGTTGACGATAACGCCAAAACTCGACACCTGCGCACTATCTTCTTTATATTTGTTTCATTCATCGCTGGTGGGAAAGTGGCCAATGCTTCAGTCCGAATGACCGAAGCAATGCGCAGGGCAAAAACGAATTACACAGCCAGTGATGTTGTACCCAAGCGGAAACCGAAGTTTTCTCGACGACTGGTCCGCTCAATCAATACTCTACGCAGAATTTGGAGATCCATCATACGGGCAAGATCAAAAGTTTGACTTTACGCGGTTCGACCTATTTGCCATCACTGCTTCATGCTGCGCAATCGTAAAATAGAATTAAAGCATGTGTTTTTATCTCGTTGCCGGGTCGTAATCTGCGGTACGCGTTATCAATGCCCATGCCATCCGTGCCGTTTTATTCGCCAATGCGACTGCCGCAATATTATTGCGACGGGCACACAGACTTTGAATCCAGCAACTCAGCCGGTCTGTCTGCTTCGACGCCGCTCGTACTGCTGCCCGAGTTCCATGAATGATCAACGTTCGCAGATAGACATTGCCACGCTTACTGATTCCCAATAAGTGCCCAGACACACATGGCTATAGCAATTACTAAAAACAGTTACATTGATGAAAATGCAAATGGCGAGCATGAAATGCTCGCCATTTTTAATGGAACCCCTGAAAAACAAACGCTACATACTCAACGATTCGCGATGATAGAAGTCTGATATCAGTTTCCTCACCGAAGTACAGGACTTCCACCAACTGAGCTTTCCAATGGGTCTCCGACCCTTTAGAAACATCATGATACATCTTTATTATTACTAAACAAGCAGATTTTTCGATGAAAAGCTCACTTCATGATACAACTTTATTGTTACACCAAAAAAGTACCGCATTTAAAAATCAATGACTTAGATCGACTTCATGATACATCTTTATTATGAATAGACAGTTGATTAGGGAAAATAAAGTCCGTCGAAAAGCTAGCAAAAACAGGCTTTTGAAAATCAATGACGATGCCTAGTTAAAGTATGAATTTCTCAAATGCAAAAGCCTCGTGCACCGAACAGGACACGAGGCTTTTTTCAACTCACCAGTATGAGTATTATTTGTTTCTACTGAATTCATTGGATGCAGGTGGTTAATTATCCCTATTCACCAATAACATTGCCGCCAACATATTGCGCCCATCGGGTTTTCCATACATCAGGCACTATCAATGAAACTTCATCTACTTGAACAGAATCAGCTTTTGCTGCGTTGAGTCCAACACCAAATTTGATACCACCTAAATTAGTTCCACGCCGCATTTATTTTTGATGCCCTAAGCGCACTTGAATACTGGGGTGCCTTGCGACGAGCGCTTTGAGTTGCGCCAAACTTTGCATATTGAGGGCTTGGTTGCGGGTAAAGTCGCCCGGCTCTACGCCATGATCCCAGCCCCAGCGAGTGTGGCTTGCATCGCCAACCATCAGCACCGGCCCGTGGGTCGTTCGCGCCAGATAGGCCGTGCTACCCGCAGTATGGCCGGGGGCGTGAATGGCAAAAAAACTACCGTCGCCAAACACATCAATGATCGCAGGCAGTGCACCGTATTGATCGGCTTTAAATGGCCATTCGCGCAGCGGTGGACGATTGAGCAGTAATTGATCGGTGGCGCCTTGCACTACAGCATTCAGCCAGAATGTTTCATTGGCTTCTTTTGGGCCGGTATAAATCGGTGTGTCAGGCGCAATGGCGGGCAAGCCACTGATGTGATCCAAATGCAAATGCGTTAAAAACACCGCCTGAACTGGCGTCGACAGCTTGGCGAGCACTTGCTCGGTGGATTGGCGCAGCTTGAGATCGTTTAGATTCATGCCTTTTTGCAAAACAATCCCAACGCCATAATCCCCAGGCTGCTTGAGCCATTTGTCTGCCACGCCCGTATCGACGAGGAAATAGCCCATTTTGGGATGGTGAATGGTATGCAGATAAATTTGAATCGGCTCTTTCTTGTCGCTTAATCCTGCGGCTTTAGCGGCTGGATTTTCAAGATTCAGTAATCCCGACAAAGGCACCGCCCAATCGGCGCTGACTACCGTGTCTAGCTCAATCGGCCCTGGTGTATCAATCAACACCTCCATAGTCGCACTGTCGCTGGATTGACCGAGGGTGGCGGTTTCGACTTGATGCTGGCTGGCGGAGCATCCCAATAACAGGCCGCTGAGTAGCGCAGTAAAAATTATTTTTCGCATCGTGATACTCCAATTCAGATTGAATAAATTCATTCTATCTATGTAAATATCAACGTACAATTGGCTAAATTTTGATGGATATATCCATAATTGAATGGGTGAACAATGGCATTGAATTGGGAAGATTTACGATTATTTCTTGCGGTGGCAGAAACGGGTAGCTTGAGTGCTGCTGCGCGGCAACTGCGCCTAGGGCAGCCAACACTCAGCCGACGCATCGCCGAACTAGAGGCGCAAGTGGGCGCGTCATTATTTGTTCGGCTGGCGCAAGGTTGCAAGTTGACCGAGGCAGGAGAGCGTTTATTACCCTCTGCACAACGTATGGCCGAGTGGGCCAATGAGGCTGATGCCTGTATCGAGATACCCCTTCTAAATCGAATCTCTGGCAAGGTGAAAATCGCTGCGCCACCTGGAATTGCTTTTGAAGTGGTTGCACCGTTGGCTGCCGATATTCGCGCTCAATATCCTGATTTGCACATCGAAGCCCTATCGGGCGTGCAAGTTCTCAATCTGGCGCGAGGTGAGGCGGATATTTCTTTGCGTACCACCCGCCCGAACGATCCTGATTTATTGTGCTTGGCCGAAGTGATTTGCCCGATGGCGATTTTCGCGTCCAAAGACTATGCCGCCAAATTCAGCAATGCGACCACATTGGCCGAGCTTGATTGGATTTGCTGGGCGCCGCCGTACGAGCACCTGTTCGTTAACCAAGCGCTGCAAGCGCACATTCCGCAGTTTGTGCCTGCGTTTACCTCAGATGATTTTAATGTTCAGGTCGCAGCGTGCCATGCTGGGGTCGGCGTGATGGTGCTTGCCAAAGCCTTGCATCGAAACTCACTACTCAAAGAACTCGTCGAGCTTCCCATCGGCCTTGGTGCTCAGGCTCAAGGCGAATTGTTTCTTGTTGTGCACAAACGCCAGCATCCATTGCCGCGCGTGCAATGCGTGATCAATTTTTTGATCAATGAATTTGCACAGCTAAATCAAGCGGAAAGTTAAATGACCCCCAGCAAAGCTGGGGGCTTATTAGAGGAACGCCTCGAAGGCGTCAATAAACCATGTGCCGCCCAAGGCGGCGATTCACAGACCCAGCTTCATTTGGTCGTAACGCTCATC
>CAUPHX010000331.1:0-3565 GCA_963511125.1 uncultured Deefgea sp.
CTTTGCCCGGCACATTCGGGCACGATAAATTGACTTCCAGAATCGCAGGGGTGACGGCATCTTTCAAGCTGTCGATCATTGCTAGATTGTCATCGAGCGTTAACCCCGAAATAGAAATAAACAGCTGCTTCGTTTCGTAGTCATGTCGTTCGGTATAGCGCAGATAGTAGGGGAAACCTTCGTTAGGCAAACCCATCGAGTTGATACTTCCCCATGGTTTATTGCCATCCAATACACGATAGCGCGGCTCTGGATTGCCATCGCGAGGTTCTAGCGTGCAGCTTTTAGTGACCATGGCACCAGATTCAGATTCCAATAATGCTTCAAGTTGCGAGGCTACGCTGCACCAGACGCCCGACGCATTCATCAGCGGATTGGCCAGTGGCAAATCTAAAAAAGTAGTAGCTAAATTGGGCATAGCAAAGGCTCCCTAAAGACGATTCATTGCATCTTAGCGGCAAGCGAAGGGCTTGATTGTGAGCCTAATCAACAAAAGCTTGTTTTAAGCTTTCGTGATGATTTTGTTGCTCAATGCCAACATCATGGCTCGCCACGCTTCGGTGGTCGCGCTGCCAAGTTCATCTTCAATCTCTTTGAGTAAATCACGCTGTGGGCTGGTGAGTTCATTTTCTAGCGCGCAACCCGCGGCAGTTAGATAGAGATTTTTGATTCGTTTGTCGCTTTGTTCGCTGCGCGTTTCGATGAGTTCCGCCAATTGCAGTGCTTTCATTGGCCCGTGCAATGCTTGTTTGCTGACACCTAATTTGTTGAGTAATTGATTTACTGCGATGCCTGGATTGCGGGCAATAAAATACAGCACGCGGTGATGGACGCGATTCCATTGTCGCTCGGCGAGTAGTGCGTCGGCTTGGGCGGTAAAAGCGCGGTAGCCGTAAAACAAAAGTTCGATGTCGGCTTCAATATTTTGGTCAATCATATTGACTTACATTCCTTGTTTCTGCATGATTGGGTCTAGTGTGTTGACCTAATTGTAAACCCTGTGGAGTTTCTCATGTTGGCAAAAAGAATAGAACGTTTAACGTCTTCCTTAGTGCGCGATATTTTAGCCGTGGCGCAGCGGCCGGGCGTGATTTCTTTTGCTGGCGGCTTGCCTGCTGATGAAGCTTTTCTCCAGCTGGATATAAATACTTTATCACCCGAATTATTGAGTAAAGCGATGCAGTATGGCCCCACTGAGGGCGAGCTTGACCTACGAGAGCAGGTCGCCCAGCGTATGCTGAGGATTGGCTTGAATTGCCACGCGGATCAAGTGTTAATTTTAAACGGTTCGCAGCAGGGTATTGATTTGGTTAGTAAATTGATGATCGAGGAAGGTACGCCAGTGTTGGTTGAAGAGCCAGCCTATCTAGCCGCTTTGCAGTCTTTTCGCTTGTTTGGTGCGGATTTGAAGTCTGTCGCCCTGCAAGCACCGGCAGATATGGGCGCTTTGGAGCAAGTTTTGAGCAAAGTGCAACTGGCCTATTTGACGCCGAGTTTTCAAAATCCATCCGGGTATTGCTATCGTCGTGAAGAGCGTATCGCCATTGCGGCGCAATTAGATACCCATGGGGTGTGTTTGTTTGAAGACGATCCTTATCGAGAGCTGGCGTACGATGCCCCTGCACCTGCCCCAATGGTGAGCTTTATTCAGTCGGCACAGTGGATTTATCAGGGATCATTTAGCAAAACGCTGGCACCCGGCCTGCGCTTGGGCTTTTTGATTGCCCATCCCGATTTAATGCCGCATTTGATTCGTCTAAAACAAGCGGCAGATTTGCATTCAAATCGCCTGAGCCAATTGATTGTGAGTCAAATCTTGGCGAGTGGCCTGCTTGAGCCGCATTTGGCACAGATCCTCCCGATTTATCGTGAACGTCGCGATGCGATGGCGGCCGCATTGCAGCGACACCTCGCTCCGTATGCAAGCTGGCAAGTTCCGACTGGCGGCTTGTTTTTTTGGGTCAAACTCAATGCGATCAATGACACTTTGGCGTTAATGCGGCAGTGCTTGGCGAATGATTTGGCGATTATGCCCGGCGTGGCCTTTATGGCTTCGGGGCGAGATGACGGCTATATTCGCCTAAATTTCAGCCATGCTACACCAGAGCTGATCGAGCGTGGGATTGCCAAGTTGGCTGAATTCTTACGATATGAAAAGCACTCTTGTTGAGTTAATGTCGTTCACTTAAGGCTTGTTTTGTAGATTTTTTGGATCGGATGGCGTTGCGGCGGCGCTTTAACAACACGGGTGGGTAAATATTGTTCTGTGGTTCTTGAATACTTCCGCTTAAAATTGCCATAAAGCGCTAATTTGCCCACCCCATGCACGATAGAACTGAGTTAGTTCAGTATCGATGCTAATGCTAAGGTTGAAATTTTTGCTGGGATGAATGGATATAGTGGCTCCTACTTGAGCTGTATTGCGATTTATTTCTTGCCCTGGAGTGCTAAAGCTTCCTCCACCGTTTATGAATTTGGCGCGACTATCCATGCCTTTAATCATAAAGTCATGCCGCCAATTGGCATATAAAGAGGGTGTCCACGTGGCACCTGCACCATAAAATGGAGCTCTACTTAGAGTAATACCCATTAAACTCGCTAGACGATGAGCTGAGCGCGCGTCTACTTTTAATGCCAGTGGATCATCTCCATATTCCCTGTAAGCCTCATGAGAAAGAAAATTCCATTCGAGTCCGAGTGTTGGTGTGAAGAGCCATTTATCGTCCAAAAGTATGGGCATGCCTGCGCTAAACTGGCTATTAAAATTTTGCCCTTGGAATTGACCAGACGCTTGCCCAATAAAGCCAGCATAATGCTCAATGTCGTAGAATTGTTTGGCAAAACTTAGCCAGTTTTGCCAATACCAGCCATTGTGTTGTTCCTCTGCATAGCTGGTGATTTGATAAGTTTTAATATGCTTTTTTTCGCCATTGCGAAAACCTGTCATCGTTACCTCTCCGTCTGCCACGCTAACAGCAACACCCAATAATAAATCGGGGTTGACAGAAAGATCCATTCCTAAAGTATAACCATGAGTTTTGTGGTGATAGGACGCGTAGTAATCATATTGCCGCTGCCTTCCTTGAGCGACAAAGCCTTTGAGCCAAACCTGTTTAAGGGGGGTATTTTCAGGAACTGGGATTTCAGAAATGGTGGTAGGAATCTTTGGGGTTTTGGTGATAGAGGTATTGTTGCGCCAGGACTCTATTCGTTCTCGAATAGGATTGATTGCCCCTTGTATTGCTTGTTGGCTGGTTTTTTCTAGAGCAAGTGAAGTGTCTGGCGGCGCACGATTGAGTACGTCTTCTTGGATAGCTCGAGGTGCATTTTGTATTGCGGTGATTGCATCAATTAATTTAGGCTCAGTGGCTGTAGCTGATAAGGCATCCAGCTCGGCATCAGCACTATTTGAGACAGGATTGTTGGTTATGTCAGAAAACAATGGGACTGTATAAGATTCAGTTGGCGCTGGAGTTGGTGCTGTAGTTGGTGCTGTAGTTGGTGCTGCAGTTGGTGCTGCAGTTGGTGCTGCAGTTGGTGCTGCAGTTGGTGCTGTAGTTGGTGC
>CAUPHX010000332.1:0-3554 GCA_963511125.1 uncultured Deefgea sp.
AAGCAATTGCGCGAGTTGAATAAATTATGGACCAAAGTTAAAATCTCAAAATAAGGTTTAATTGAGCCTCTAAAGCAAGGAATGACTCGCTTTAGAGGCTTTATAATCTCAATGAAGCCTTTTTCGATTAGTTTTCTCGCCAGAAAAGCGAAGCCAACGATGGTTTCGCCTTTTTTCTTTGCGGTTTCTTTATTGGTTATTCTTATTTTAAGTGGCTACCCATTTTCTGGGTGGCGCTTTACGGGCGAGCCGGTACTGGCTTTTTTTAGCTATCCGCTTCCTTATTATTTCACTATTTTTGATAATGCCATCAATATTCTGGCTTATATTCCGCTGGGTTTGAGCGCTGTATTGATCGTGCGCCGCTCTCGTTTGGCCTTGATTTATGCCACATTGCTTGGCTTTGCGGTCTCAATGGGTGTTGAATTTGTTCAGCAGTTTTTGCCGGGCCGAGTGGCTTCGAATATGGACATTTTGAGCAATGGCTTTGGTGCTTTCATTGGTGCAGTGATCGGCGCTGTATGTAGTCAGCGCACCATCTTAAGACGTTGGCTGCTTTATCGGCATGATTATTTAGCCCCAGGTGCAGTAGTGGAGTGGGGGGCGATTTGGTTATTACTTTGGTTTACCACGCAGTTTGACCCAAGCCTGCCTTTTCTGGGGGTCGTTGTACTGCCACAAGGTCTACCGCAACCGTTTGTTTCTCCTTTGAATGATCCCGCCTTGTTTTTAAGATTGCTAGAAGGGGGCGGGATGATGCTGCATTTGGTGGGCGTTGCGCTGTTTGTCTCTATGTTGGTGCGTGAGAGTCGGCAAATACCCCGAGCGATGTTGGGCGTTTTAATTTGCGCTTTACTCATTAAAATGGGTTTCGCAGGGATGCTGTTGCGACCTGAGCAGTTTTTTGCGTGGCTCAATTTGAATATTGTGTTTGGCGGGCTTGCTGGTGGCATTTTGCTGTGGATTTTATGGCAATTGAACCGTAGGTTGCGATCTGTCGCTGGGTTTGCATCGATTTTTGCGGCCAGTTGGGTCAGCTATTTATGGCCCTTATCATCAGCAGATAGCTCGCCGCTGCTGATTTTTAAGTGGAACTATGGTCACTTACAGCATTTCAATGGGATGTCGAATGCGATCGGTAATGTTTGGCCGTATGGCGCCATGTTGTTTTTTCTCTATTTTATGATGGCGCCAGTCCAAGAGCAAAATTGGTAGTGCCTGATACGAGTCGAGTAGAACGAAAAAGACTTTGAGTTTGTGTGGAAATTAAAACAAAGGAAGATGAATAATGGCATTACCTTTTCGCATCGGGCAAGGGTGGGATGTGCACCGTATGGTTATTGAACGGCCATTAATACTGGGTGGTGTGCATATACCCTATGAAAAAGGTTTGCTTGGGCATTCGGATGCCGACGCCTTATTGCATGCCATTACCGATGCAGTCTTGGGCGGGGCGGGGCTCGGTGATATTGGCCGACATTTTCCTGATACCGCCGCTGAATTTAAAGGTGTTGATAGTCGTGTGCTGTTGCGTGAAGCGGTTCGTCGTGTCGCGGAAGCGGGCTGGGTGGTTGGCAATTTGGATGCAACGGTACTCATTCAACAGCCCAAAATGGCACCTCATATTCCTGCGATGGTAGCCAATATTGCCGCTGATCTGGGGGTGAATGTCGGGTGTGTGAATGTCAAAGCAAAAACCTATGAAAAGCTAGGTCCCGTTGGTGGTGGTGAGTCGGTAGAAGCACAGGCGGTCGTTTTATTATTACCCGCATAACTGACGAAGTGTGTTGGGTTTTCCTACATTAAATGATGGCTAGTTTTATTGAATCTGGATTGCACTGACGGCGTGTGTTAGCCTTGCATGACGAATGATTGCACTAAGCAAGAGTCGTTTTCAATATCACGGGAGATGAGCAATGCGTAAAAATTTATTGGGTTCATTGTTGTTGCTTGCTGGTTTATTGCTAGGGCAAGTTGCGCATGCAGATCATGTTGCTTCTACAGATGAAGTGATTATGAGTGCTGCTGAGTTTGAAAAAGAGCAAGCTGTGGTGGTGTCTGTTGATTTGGCGACACGCACTGTCGTGTTGGCGATGCCAAATGGGCGTGCGCTAGAATTTGATAATGTGGATGCTAAGGTCAATCTGGATCAAGTAAAGCCTGGCGACATCGTGAATGTAGCGGGTTCGCAAGCTATCGTCTTGATGTTGCATAAAGGCGGTGCAGGCACGCGCAGTATCGTAGAAACCTCTGGCCGTGATGTGACTGCCAATGGCGTTGGTACTGTAATTACACGTACGGTTCGCAATGATATTGTTAGCATCGACATGAAAAAAGGCGAGGCCGTGGTGCGTAATGTGCCTGGTGAATTTATTACGATTTCTGTGCCAAATAAAGAGTTGTTGGCTAAAGCGGCTGCCGGTGATCAATTACTGATCATCACTCGTATTAAGGCTGTGGTTTGGGGTCAATAATTTTCAATTAGTTTTGTTTGAACAAAAAAGCCTGTGCGATGAAGCACAGGCTTTTTTTTGCCCAAAATGCGTAACAAAACAGTGATGATTACGCTATAACTAGAATCATGGTGAAGTTTTATAATGGTGGGTATCTGAATGCAGGCCTTATATAATATTGCGTTTAAACTAATACTGCTAGTGTGTATTGTGGGGTCGTCACGTGCTGAAGTACTTGAAACGGTGACTTTACGTCATCGTTTGGCAGATCAAGTATTGCCTGTGTTACAAGCCACTTTTCCGCAAGCAAGAATTCAAGCATTTCATGGCACCTTGATTATTGCTGCACCGGATGAGCAAAGTTTGGCGCAGATTAGCCATTTGCTACAGCAGCTTGATACGCCATTGCACAACTTGATTGTTACCGTGGAACAGCGAAGCATGAGTCGTGATGCACAATCGGGTGTGTCGGCTCAGGGTAGAGTCATTATTAACAATGGCGACGTTGATATTGCAGGGCGTTTGAATGTTCAGGATCAGCAGTTGCAAACTCAGCGTGCGAGTGTGCAAACTTTACGAGTCCTTGATGGTGCCGAAGGTTTTATCCAACTAGGGCGGCAGCGTTTTATTCCTCAGCTTAGTTTTGTATATCGACCTAACTATTCAATTATACATGTTGGCGGGCAATGGCAAAGCGCGGGAACTGGATTTTATGTAGCGCCACGGCGCATTAGTGAGACCGCCGTGATCTTGCAGTTAATGCCGAGTCAACGGCGTTTTATCAGTGGTGGGCGAACACAAGGGCAGGATGTTTTTAGCCAAGTACAAGGCCAATTGGGTGAGTGGCTGCCCGTGGGTGAAACAAAACAGTCACAAAGTTCCAATCAGCAGGGTTTGCTGTCGAATGCCCGCGACACTCGCGAACAGCGCTACTCCGTTTGGGTTAAGATCGATTTGTCAGAGTGAACGTCGAATTGATTTGCAACTCGAGGGTGTAGGATATTTTGTGTAAACGGTCACCATGCTGGAAACTACTGGCATACAAGGAATGATGATGACCGCACTAAAACCGATACCTAACGACTTAATTGATAGCTTACT
>CAUPHX010000333.1:0-3517 GCA_963511125.1 uncultured Deefgea sp.
CCCAACGTCGATAAAACCTTCCATCGTGGTCATACCGATTATTTTGCGACGGAACGCAAAACCGACATCGGCGCGTTTGATTCGCCAAAATATATTGGTCTGCCCGTTGGCACGATTACTCGCGTTGCAGATAAGTTCTTTGAAATTGCGCTGATCGACCCGAATGAGCCACTCGCCAACGGTGATGGTTTGAATTACATGAAAAAGCGCGAAGTCGTCGGCGTGCAAGCCAATACGGTGGAAGCCATTGATAAAGCGACTGGCTTATTTCGCGTTTTCCCGAACGAGGCGATGAGCGAGCTTGTTGGCCTCAAGGCAGGTATTGGCATGAACCGTAATCGGGATCATGCTTGGGAGCAGATACTTAATAAAAAATCGGCAGAACGAAAAATCGGCGTTTGGCTGAATCTCGCAGAAACGGCCAGTGGTTTAGCATTGATGATCACCGATGCCGACGGCTGTACGGTGACGGTGGACGCGACTACGGCGCTAGAAGTTTCGCAAAATGCGGATAAAGCGTGGAGTGGTTTGATTGGCGGCCTCGGTAAACTCGGCAATACGATGTTTTATGCGGAAGACGTATCACTCAATCTGAGCCAGCCGTGGCATGTTGCCGCCTCCGCGATTAACGCGCTACGCCGCGAAGCCGTTGAACAACTCGAACTCGCCCGCGTTGCCGCATGGCCCAAGCAAGAACGCAAAGTCCCGGTTGAACCGCCTGCGATTTACCCCGACGAAACGCTATCCTTCTTAGGTAACGTCTACAACAAAAAAGCCCGCGAATTTTATACCCAGCACGGGGTGAAATTGATTGCTGCGGCGTATGAAGCGCACGAAGAAGCCGGCGAAGTGCCGCTAATGATTACCAAGCATTGCCTGCGGTTTTCGTTTGAATTGTGCCCGAAACAAGCCAAAGGCGTGATTGGTGTGAAAGGTCAAATCAAGGCAGAACCGATGACCTTGGCGAACGACAAAGAAAGCTACACGCTGGTATTCGATTGCAAACCGTGCGAAATGCACGTGATGGGAAAAATGAAACCGCACATTTTGAAATCTGCCCCGCCATCGATTATTCCAGAGCAGACGATTACTTTTCATAAAGCCAAGCCGTCAACCGAGGGTTATAGCCACTAAGCAGTGAATGGACGCTGCCGCCACGGCGGTAGCGGATATTTTTCGAGTAACTCGCGCACCATCTCAGTGCCGTCAGTCCGCCCCACCCAATACACGGGCGGCGCGCCATTCAGTTCAGCATGGGGGCAACTGAGCCATTGGGCCACTGATTCTAAGTCACCTAATTTTTGTTCCGCCATATCGAGCACGCTCAACCAAGGCAGTAAGATCTGCGGCTCAAATTGCGCGACCGCCAAAAGATCCGCGTGCAAATCAGGTTGCCCCGCTAGCTCTCGCTCTAATAATTCAAAAAACTGACCGATTCGGCTTAGGTCCATATTCAGAACTCACTGGGTATATCAATCAAGTCTTTATAAATAAATAGCTAGCCGGCAATACCTAAAAATTAATATCGCGCCATACTTGGATCAACAGCATCAGCCCACGCAGCGACCCCGCCATCCAAGTTAATCATATTTTCAAAGCCTTGCCGCTCCAAAAAACCAGCCACTTGATAACTACGTACGCCGTGATGACAAATCACCACATACGTTGCATCGGGGTCTAGCCGCGTTTGCTCACTGGGAATATGATTCATCGGAATATTTTGACTGCCAGCGATTTGGCAGAGCGCCACTTCCCACGGCTCACGCACATCGAGTAATTGCGGTGCAGCGCGGCTCGTGTCTTGCAACCAGCTATTCAAATCGCTAGGGCTAATGTGCTGCATGGGCTTTCCTTTGTTCAAATCAGTGTAGTTCGAGCCTGAGAAAATATCAGTCTCATCAGTTTATTTTTTGCGCCAATTGCAGCGCGCGTTCACGTTAAATGAGTTTGCCTAGCGGCGCAATGGATTTTGCTGGCAGCACAATATTGAGCGCCGTCATGCTAATCAATATCCATCTGCGCCCGCCAAACTCGCTTGATTGCAGTACCATAAGGCCACTTTTGATTTGTTAGAGTCGACTCATGACGTATTTATACAGCCTGCTGGCCTTGACCATTGGCTTGATCGTGCCCTTGCAAGCTGCGATCAACCATCAGCTGAAAGGCATCATCGGCAACAGTACGGTGCTGGCTGCGCTAGTGTCGTTTTCAGTCGGCACGATTGCACTGCTTTGCATTGCGCTGGTGACGGGACAAAAACTCAGCGCGCTGGCCAACCTACCCAAAGCAGAACCATGGATGCTGCTGGGTGGGCTACTCGGTGCGGTGTTTGTGTTTGGCACCACCTTGATTGCGCCGAAACTCGGCGCCGCCACCATGCTGTCGCTGATTATTAGCGGCCAAATTATTGCGTCGATGCTATTTGATCGTTTTGGCTGGTTTGCCATGCCGCTAAAAGACCTCAGCTGGCCTCGCTTGCTCGGTGCGGCGCTGGTGATTATCGGCGTTTTGCTGGTCAATTTTGGTAACGACTGGTTCAAGGTGAAAGCATGATGATTGAAATTCTGGCCCAGACCGATGATTTTTTGCTGATTAATAAACCCGCAGGGCTGGATTTTCACCAAAACGATGAGCAAGCCAGCTTGATCGATTTGGTGCGACAACAAACGGGAATTGATGCGTTATTCACCGTGCATCGCCTCGATAAAATGACATCGGGCTTATTACTATTTGCCCGCAACACCGAGACCGCGCGTAGTTTAGGTGAGCAATTTACCGAGCATCAGATTACAAAGTTTTACCTCGCGATCAGTGATGCCAAGCCCAGCAAAAAGCAAGGCAAGATTCAAGGTGGCATGGAAAAAGGCCGTGGTGGCAACTGGAAATTTGTGCGCTCTGGCGGGCAATTGGCAACGACCCAATTTTTTAGTTACACCCTCGGCGACGGACTGCGCTTATTTTTACTACGTCCACGCACCGGTCGCACCCATCAGCTACGTGTCGCACTCAAAAGTTTAGGTAGTTCTATTTTGGGTGATACCCGTTATGCAGGCAGCGAAGCAGATCGTGGGTATCTGCATGCATACGCTATTCAATTTAGCTTTGCTGGCAATACCTATCGTTATACTTGCCCACCTACGATTGGACAGTATTTTCAATCTGCGGCCTGTCAAACTCAGCTCAAGCAACTCGATGCGCCTTGGGATTTAGCTTGGCCAAAATGAACATCGGCACGGGTTTTCCCGTATAAATTTCTTCCATTGAATCAAACACTTCCAGCACATCGCCAACACCGAACTTACAACATTTTAAAGTGTGATTTTTAATACATTTCTCTGTAATAAATCAAGATTTTGACTAGGCAATCACCCCCATCCCAGATTAGTATGCGGTTGGCTTACAACGCCCGCGCCTTGTCGGCCAAACCCATAACAGCACCAGCGGTTCATATCCAGCTAGGTGCCACAATAAGGATGGAGACGTTATGTCACAGATCAATCGTTGGATGCTGGCGGCA
>CAUPHX010000334.1:0-3516 GCA_963511125.1 uncultured Deefgea sp.
AATAGTCGATGCGGTGATACGTTACCTCTGGATTTTTGGCGGTGAGTTTGAGTAAATATGCCGCCCGAGATTTTTTTTCACCATCTTGGATGGCTTCTTCACCCACCAACTGAGCGTTGTAATCGACCGCCAAATTCACCGTCACCACATCGCCATTGGCGGCTTGGCCCAAAAGCCGTTGCTGCGGCGAAATACGAATACTCGCTTTACTGGCTGGATCAAAAAACCATAAGTCATTACCGTTTTTCAACATCAACTTGCCCGCATCGCGCTGCGGCGCGACAAAACGGATCAAGTTCCTAAACTGCCCAGTTTGGCTATCGGCTCGGGCGTAAATCGCCAGCGTTGAGGTATCGACCTGTTTGCCATTGCGATACTCAATCAGCGTACTGGTCAAGCCAAATGGCTGATCAGGATTTCGAATCGCATCGCTAGCGCTCAAAATACTTTGTGCGTTGGGGGGGACTGAAACAGTCTGCGCGGCAAAAACGGCCGTCGACAAACCAAAACTCAACATCAATACCCATGCCTTATTCATGCGACTTCTCCCGATTGCGGCAACGGCGTGGCCGCAGGTAAATGTGAAATCCAACCGCGATCAAGACCAAGGGCCACCATAAAGCCCAGAACTCATGCAAATTGGGCAACAAACCAAAGTTACGCGCCAAAAACATCAGACCAAGCGCAACGAGTAACAACGGTGCAAACCATTGATGTTTCATCGTATGAACTCCATTTCTTGAATTAAACATGACGCAAAGCATCAACAATATTCATCTGTGCTGCGCGGCGCGCTGGCCACCATGCCGATAAGGCCGCCACTAACATCAAACCCATAGCCGTACCGACGATCATCGAGGTTTCACCCCAAACCCGAACGGTGAGTGGCACAGGCTCAGAATTACCCGGTGGCATCCACGTTAAACCGCCGTGGTTAATCAAATACGCTAAGCCCAAGGCCAAAGCCACACCCAGCGCCGCGCCAATCAAGCCCAAAAGCAGCCCTTCGCAAACAAACAAACGGCGAATCCCATCGCGGCGCACACCCATCGCTCGCAAAGTGCCAATCTCGACCGTCCGTTCCATCACCGCCATACTCATGGTATTGCCAACGGTAAACAGCACAATTGCACCGATTAGAATGGCGATAAAGCCAAAAATCGCGCTAAACATGCCGGTAATCTGGCCGTAACTTGGATTCAGTGTCTTGAAATCATGCACTTCAAGATTTTCAGCTTTTAGCTCATTAGCAAGCAATTGTGCCAATCGAGCTTGTGCAGCCGGAATATCCGCAGTGTGTTTCAGTTGCAGCACAATCGACGTCGCCTGCGGCGCTTCACCGCCGTAAACCAATTTTTGCGCTTGCGCTAAATGCAGCAACACTGAAATATCATCCAGCTCTTTGACGCCATGCAGTTCCGCCTTCACCACATCCAATCCCGCCACATTCGGCGCACCGTGCACATTGGCGGCCAATAGTTCGATACGCGGTAATGCGGTTTCAGTCTTGGCGGCCGTGCCCTGCTCGAGCGCGGATAGGTCAGTAATATCATCCGGCGCAGTAGGTCCAGTCGGTTTCGCGATGCTTTGCGGGCAGTTTTTTACTTTGAGCTGTTCGCACAACTGCAACACGCGCGCCACGCCAGTACCAATCACCACCGCATTGCCTGCCGTACCGGTCAATGCCATTTGGTATGGCTTTTGTGGAAAACCATATTCATTCCACAAACGCATCGCGTTTTGATCTTCAACCAATACCCCGTGACCTATCACCGTGCGCGACACTCCTGCATTGAAGTTCCCGGCAATACCTCCCACACTTAAAGTCGGCGTCACCACTTGCAATAGCGGTTTTAATATTGCATCGTTACGAACGACATCAACAATCTTGACGTAGTTCTTCATGCCGTAGGCGGCTGGATTGCCACTGCCATACAAGAAATAGTCTTTATGTTGAATCTGCAAATGTCCGCTATCGCGCACATAGCCGGTTTGCAAACCCAAATTAATATTGCCGCTATAACCACCAAAAATCAGAATCGCCACCGCACCGATGAGCATCGCCAACAGCGTGGTGAATGAGCGGCGGCGGTTACGCAGCAAATTACGTAATGCTAAAGAGAATGTATTCATACCACCTCCGCCTGACGTAGAAGGTCGCTGGCGCAAGAAACCGCCTCAGCACGTCGTTTGATTTCTACTATTTTTCCATCACGAATCATCACCGCATCATCCGCCGCAGCCAGCACCTGTGGATCATGCGATGAAAAAATAAACGACACCGCCAACTCGCGCTGCATTTGCCGCATCAGCGCAATAATCGCCGCGCCCGTGTGGCTATCCAGATTGGCGGTTGGCTCATCGGCCAATACCAATTGCGGCTGCGTCGCCAAAGCCCGCGCAATGGCAACGCGTTGCCGCTGACCACCCGACAATTGCCCTGGCAGATGTTGACCTTTTTCGCTCAAGCCCACCGCATCGAGCAAGGTGTTAATCCGTTTTTTGCGCTCATTGGCGTTCACTTTGGCCAGTAGCAAGGGATATTCGATATTCTCGTAGGCCGATAACACCGGTAATAAGTTGAAATTTTGGAAGATAAATCCGATATGGCGCGAACGAAAATCCGCCAAAGCGTTATCGGTCAGGCTTTGCACTTTTTGCCCCGCCACGATGATTTCACCGCTATCGGGCAAATCAACGCAGCCAATCAAATTGAGTAGCGTGGTTTTGCCGCTGCCCGATGGGCCAGACAACACGGTAAAACGATTTGGATGAATATCTAAATCGATATTGCCCAAAGCGGGCACATCGACACTATCGAGTTGGTAACGCTTGCTAACTTGGTGCAAAGTGACTGGAAACATGATGAGCTCAGCAGTTTTGATCTCTGTACTGTATGCCAAATCAGTTTTTGATATGGATGGATGCGATAAAGCGCTGTTTTGTGGATTGAACTGCACGTGTAGCGGAGTGAACCGTTTGCTGAATCAGCGAACGATTCTTTAGCTGACATATCATGTAACGATTTTCTTACACGGCAAAGTCACTTTTCTGCTATCTTCTCTGCCCCTTGCCTCAGTCCAGCAGATATAAACCATGATGGCCCGCACGCACATTGCATTTGCCGCCTTAATGATGGTGGCTTGCAGTGTTGGCATTTTGCAGCGCATGCCGCAAGTGCACGAAGTCGCCCTCGCTGGCGCAGCGGGACTATTGCCTGATTTGGATCACCCCAAATCAACCTTTGGCCGCATCGTGCCTTATAATCCAAATGTTAAATTTGTGCCGCCGCCGCCCCTTTGGGCTCGAATTTTGTTTCCATAGATAATTTTACATTTTTTATTAATGGAGAATTGAGTAGTGAATATAGCTCGATGTATTGCATTTGAATTAAGTAGTAACGAACAACGGCTTTGACTTATTCTGCGATAATTGTCACCCCAAACACCAAAATATTGACGGCATGAATGAAATTTAGCGTTTTTCTCGACGAACCCGTTCGAATTACTTTGCAGC
>CAUPHX010000335.1:0-3496 GCA_963511125.1 uncultured Deefgea sp.
GCAGGCGAGCATCGTGCTGAGCAAAACGGGGAAAGTGAGTTTACGTTTACGCGTGAAGGCGGAGGGCTTTAATCGGCAAGCTTGAAGCAGCTCACTAGAATGCATGAGAGTGGATATATTACGAAGAGAGTCAGTTAGGGTGCTTAATCATATAGTAATTAATAATCAATGAGTTATGTTTGTTTCTGCATCATGCCGGATGGCGACCAAAAACACAAGCTGCGCTTAAGTTGATAGGATTGAGTCACTATCGGGGATGTCATTCGAGTTCTTGAGATAGCGCCAGAGATTCTCGCCTCACTAACGGAAGACGAAAGGCCTCATCACGAGACAATGCTTTATAACGAGTACGAAATTGACGACCTACCTGAATCAGGCAAGGTCAGCGTCTCAATTTGGTGGGAGGAGGGGGAAGGGCTTACTGCGCATGGCGGTTTGTATCTAATTTCGCATGAATTCGAACTCGTTTCCAAGAGGGGCTCTTTGGCTACGCTTCAAAAGCCCTGAGCGTCTAAACTCGTAAGTTGTAATACCGTAGGGTGCTAATAAGTGAAGCGCATTACACCGGCGTTGGTGATAGGGCGCAATGCGCTAACGCTTATTGACACCCTACGGTGCCTTATCAAATGACGGCTTTGGGTCGGGTGCAGCCTTTTCGGTCGCTTGATTTTATTAAGCAATCACTTCCAAATCTCCCGCAGGGTGCTCTAGTGTGACATCGCTTTCACTCGAGCGGCGGGCGATCCAGCGTACTTTCACGACCGCTTCTTTGGCTCCTAGTGGTACATAGATATCGATGACTTTGCCTTTACGTCGATCTAATAAGCGGCCCATTTCGGGTTTTAGGTATTGAATTTGGTCGCGCCGGATTTGCACGGTTTGTTTTTCTTGAATCATCATTTACTCCAAAATACCAACGCATTCTTTATTATCGTCTGAATCTTCAAAATCTCAATTCCGATGTAAAAATAGCTCAATTTGATTGGATTAAGCTATTGGGTATCTTTCTGAATTGGTTATTAATTATTGCCTGTAAACATATACTACATCCCGGTATATATCGGGCCGCCGCCGCCTTCAGGCGTCACCCAGTGAATATTCTGTGTCGCATCTTTGATATCACAGGTTTTACAGTGTAGGCAGTTTTGCGCGTTGATTTGATATTTTGGCTGGCCAGCGACTTCGATAATTTCATACACCCCCGCTGGACAGTAGTGGCATTCGGCTTTGATTTCATTGCTCAGATGCACTGGGGTAATCAAGCTTGGGTCGCGCAATTTCAAGTGTGCCGGTTGGTCGTGTTCGTGCGACACATTGGCTAGCGCCAGTGAATCCAACTTATTAAACGTCAGCACGCCATCGGGTTTTGGATACTTGATCGGCGTGAATTGGCCTTTTGGCAATAGTCGAGCGTGATCAGGTGTACTGTGCTTGAGTGTCCAAGGGGTATGCAGCCCTAGCTTAGATAACCAAAGTTCTACACCCGCATACATCGTGCCACCCAATACGCCGAGTTTTGACAGTGCCGGTTTGATATTGCGAACTTGCTCTAGTTCTTGCCAGACTGTGGATACTTGGAGTGCGGTCACAAATTCAGTGAGTTCATCCTGAGCGCGGCCTGCGGCAATGGCTGCAGCTGCCGCTTCGGCGGCCAGCATGCCCGATAGCATTGCGTTATGCGTGCCTTTGATGCGCGGGAAATTGAGCAAACCTGCCGAACAGCCTAGCAGCGCGCCACCGGGGAATGTCATTTTGGGTAAAGATTGCAGACCGCCCTCAGAAATCGCTCGCGCGCCGTAGCCGATGCGGGTTGCGCCAGCAAAAGTACCGCGAATTTTCGGATGCGTTTTGAAGCGTTGCAATTCATCAAACGGCGATAGCGTTGGATTTTGGTAATTCAAATGCACCACATAGCCAACGGCGACTTGATGGTCGGGCAGGTGATAAATAAACGCGCCGCCGCTGGTGCTGTTATCGAGCGGCCAGCCTTGCGCGTGTTGCACTAATCCAAGCTGATGATTTTCTGGTTTGACCTGCCAAACTTCTTTGACGCCAAGGCCGTAATGTTGTGGATCGCGGCCTTCGCGTAGATTGAATTGCTTTTCCAAATCGCCCGCCAACGAGCCACGCGCGCCTTCGCAAAACAACGTGTATTTGGCATAAATCGCCATGCCGAGTGCGTAATCGGCTTTGTGTTCACCCTTTTTATTGATGCCCATATCGCCAACGGCAACGCCTTTGACTGCGCCAGTGTCGTCATATAACACTTCAGCGGCGGCAAAGCCGGGGTAGATTTCAACGCCAAGGTTTTCAGCCTCGCCAGCAAGCCAAGCACAGACTTCGCCCAGCTTGACGATAAAACAGCCGTCATTATGCAATTGGGGCGGCAGTAGCATTTGCGGGATTTTGAAGCCGATGTCGGCATCGAGCACCAAAAATTCATCGGCAGTCACCGCAGTGGCCAGTTGCGGAGCGCGTTGTTGCCAATCTGGAATCAGTTGATTGAGCGCAATCGGGTCGATCACGGCGCCCGATAGCGTGTGCGCGCCAACTTGCGCGCCTTTTTCGAGGATGCAGACACTGAGCTCGGCGTTGACTTGTTTGAGCCGAATGGCGGCGGCTAAGCCTGATGGGCCAGCCCCAATAATCAGAACATCGTATTCCATCACGTCGCGCTCTTGCATCTGAACCTCGGTCTATATCGGTAAAATAGATAATGTTTATAATTACAATGTGTTTTACATATATTCTACCGACAAATATAATCTTGTGCAAAAGTAGGATTTGATCTATAACATGCGCGCTGTTTATTTAGGCCGCATTTGCAGGAATCGCCATGAAAATCTTAGTGCACATCAAACGGGTTGTTGATTATCAAATCCGCCCACGTCCAACGCAGGACGGCAAAGACGTTGAGCTCACCAACGTAAAAATGAGTATCAACCCATTTGATGAAAACGCCGTAGAAGGCGCGGTGCGCTTGAAAGAAGCGGGCGTGGCGACTGAGATTGTCGTGGTTGCGGTGGGCACTGCTGCTAATCAAGACGTGTTGCGTCATGCACTCGCGATGGGCGCAGATCGCGCCATTTTGGTAGAAACACCAGCCGTGGTGCAACCACTGGCGGCGGCGAAATACTTAAAAGCCATTGTTGAGCGCGAAGCGCCCAATTTGGTGTTGACGGGCAAACAAGCGATTGACGACGACGCGGCAGAAACCGCGCAAATGCTGTCGGCACTGCTGAACTGGCCGCAAGCGACGTTCGCGTCGCAAATCGATATCGCTGACGGTAAAGCCGTGGTCGTGCGTGAAATCGACGGTGGTCAAGAAACCTTGTCATTGCCATTGCCAGCCGTGATTTCGGTGGATTTGCGCCTGAACGAGCCGCGCTTTATTAAATTGCCAGCGTTGATGATGGCGAAGAAAAAGCCGATCGAAACCTTGCCGAGCGCTGATTTTGGTATTACTGCGCCGTTGTTGGAACTGCTCAATATCGCC
>CAUPHX010000336.1:0-3459 GCA_963511125.1 uncultured Deefgea sp.
AAATCAAGCACTCACACTCATCGGCTGTATTTTGTTAAAGATCAGTGGCTTAGACACCGAAACTGGCTAAAAAACTGCTTGTTTCGTTTGCTGTGTCAGCAGCAGAGAGGCCGAAATATACGCTCCAGCCTGAGACCCGTCAACACCTACGTACAAATAAAATGGACGGAAGGTGATAAGTCGTTGATTTACATAGAAACCAATTTAAATAAAAACTGAAGTGAAACTGAAAAAGCAAAAGGGCGCTAACGCACCCCTCAGACTATTGACAAACCCCCTGCTTTTTAAAAAAGTGGAGATTTCAAGGCAATAAAAACAATGAGTTAGAGTTTCGTTTTTTACTTTGTCATCAATCTGAAGGGCGCTAACGCACCCCTTATGAAAACCTAACAAGAAATGGCACAACCTCATAAGAAACCAACTTGAAACCCATATTTCAAGCTTCAAGAATTGCTTTCTAAAGAAATAGTAGACTGAGATAGAAGCTCTCCGACTCTTGATTCCCATTATTTCGCCCTTATGTTGTTTCAACGAACATTTACACGGCCAAGCGCCTCTGGAGTTTTATTAATGGCCAAAATTGTGATGTATAGCACCGGCTACTGCCCTTATTGCGATCGCGCTGAACGCTTACTGCAGCACAAGGGTGTCGTTGATCTTGAAAAGATCCGTGTCGACCTGGATCCAAGCCAACGTGAAGTCATGGCCGCACGCGGCCAACGCACCGTACCGCAAATCTATATCGATGATTTTCATGTTGGTGGTTTTGATGATTTAGCTGCACTTGACCGTGCCGGTAAACTTGAACCACTCCTCAATAAATAATACATAGTCGGTGGCATCAAAGCAGCAAACTATGCGATGATTTCGGCCGAACCTAAATAGAGTTCTTTTTATATATAACAACCGTTTTGAAGGGATGGATCATGAGCGAAGAAACTCAAGCAGCACAAGAAGAATCACAACAACCCGTTTTTGCCGTACAAAAATTATACGTCACCGACATTTCCCTCGAGTCCCCAAGTGCACCGAATGCATTTATGGACCAAGTGCAACCCGAATTCAACATTCAATTCCGTAACCAAGCACGCGGTTTTGACAATGGCTTCTTTGAAGCCAGCCTCACTGTGACCGCCACAGCAAAAACTGAAGAAAAAACGATTTTCTTGGTTGAAATTACGCAAGCTGGCTTATTCCAAATCGAAAACGTACCAGAAAGCGAAATGGATCCATTGCTTGGCATTGGCTGCCCAAGCATCTTGTTCCCGTACCTGCGCGAAGCCGTTTCTGATTTGACAACACGCGCAGGTTTCCCGCCGCTCTTGTTGCAACCCATCAATTTCGAAGGCATCTATATGCAACAGCGCCAACAAGCTGCAGCACAAGAAGCCAATGAACAAACCACTCATTAATTTAATGGCGCGATCTGCGCTATTGAGCCGAGTGTGCGCCATGAGCCTACTTGCCATACTGGCAAGTGGCGCTCAGGCGATTGAATATCGCTCCACGGCCAGACATGGCGTTATTTTTTATGATGCTCCGACAGAAACTGCCGCGAAGCGTTTTATCCTTAGCGCCAATATTCCACTTGAAATCATGAGTGAGCAAGGCGACTGGCTGCGTGTACGCGACCGCGATGGCACACTGAGCTGGATTAAAAAATCTGAAGTGAGTGCTCGCCGCTTTGTGCAGGTCAATCGCCTCAGCAACGTACGCCAATCAGCGGACAACAACTCCCCAACCCTGTTTAAAGTAGAACGGAATGTTCTACTGGAACGCCTCGATGCCAGCAACACGGGCTGGATCAATGTCAAGCATCGCGACGGCCAAACCGGCTATATCCGTATCGAAGACGTTTGGGGCGCTTAATGCCCTCGTTAATTTGCAAAAACCTCACGAGGAACACACATTGAAACTCGCCGTTTTAGGTGCTGGCGCATGGGGAACTGCGCTCGCAATTCGTTTTGCTGACCGTCAAACCGTCAGCCTATGGTCGCGCGAAGCCGAGCAAGTGGCGCAAATGCAAGCCGAGCGCAGCAATCAACGCTACCTCGCCAATGCGCCCTTCCCTGACAATCTATCCGTTACCGCCTCGCTCGCCGACGCAGTCGGCGACGCCGGACTCATCCTCATCGTCACACCGATGGCCGGATTACGCGGCACGCTACAAGCCTTGCGCCAACTTGGCAGCACAGCCCCTGTGCTGTGGGCATGCAAAGGCCTCGAAGCTGGCACGATGAAGTTGCCGCACCAAGTTGCACAAGAAGAAATGGATGATGCGATCCCACGCGGCATGTTGTCTGGCCCAAGTTTTGCGCAAGAAGTCGCCAAAGGCCTACCTGCGGCGGTGACGATTGCATCAAGCGACGCTGATTTTGCCCAACAAGTCGTTCAAGATTTGAATACCAGCGTGTTGCGCCTGTATGCCAGCGACGATTTGATCGGCGTAGAAATCGGCGCGGCAGTGAAAAACGTCATGGCGATTGCCGCTGGCGTAGCCGATGGTTTGAATCTCGGCCTCAACGCTCGCGCGGCATTATTGACGCGCGGCCTCGCCGAAATGGCACGTTTTTCGACCGCACTCGGCGGCAAAGCCGAAACGATGATGGGTTTGGCGGGGATTGGCGATTTGATGCTGACCGCAACGGGTGATTTGTCACGCAACCGCCGCGTCGGATTATTGCTCGCGCAAGGTTTGAATCTAGACGAAGTGTTAAAAAACCTCGGTCACGTCGCTGAAGGCGTACCAACAGCACGTGAAGTGGTTAGCCAAGCCGCCGCACTCAATATCGAAATGCCAATCAGCCGCGCCGTCTGCCAAGTACTATTTGAAAACGTCCCAGTCAGTGAAATCATCACCGACCTAATGGGCCGCAGCCCAAAGATGGAAACAATGCAGTAGGGGTATTTAGCTGCAGTCTTTTATAAAAAACAGCTACACTAACATACCCAACAAAAAGCCACTTGACCGAGCAATGCCGTCCACTAAAGCCAAGTGAACGGCATTTTTCTGTGCTGAACAATGTGATTACTTATAACATCTCGGCTTTTATGCCATTCCAACGCATTTTCACCCAGCAGAATTAGACTCTACCACTGAACCACAACGGTCAACATTCAGTGCCCTGCCACCGCTTTTTCAGGTGAAGCTGTTTTCTTGCCCTTCTTCAAGCAATCACGCCAATTAGCGGCCGTACTACCTGTACTCCCCTCCACCAAACAATCACCCGCCTTCAGGCGCAAATACGCCTCACCAGGGTCGGGAGCAACACCTGCAGTGCCACCCGACTCGACCGCTTTAGAATGGGCATCATTGACGGATGTTTCTTTTTTGCTACTTGAATGCTCTAAATCAGCAACTTTGTCTTCTAAATCTCGAACATGGTCTTTTTTCGCTTTTAATTCGACCCGAAGCTCAGTCATGTCTTTATCCAGTTCGGTACGCTTATCCAACGAGGA
>CAUPHX010000337.1:0-3446 GCA_963511125.1 uncultured Deefgea sp.
GATATAGTTCACAATCAATTGCCGTTAGATACAAGTTTGATTCAGCCTATTGTCAATGTTTTTTTTGGCGATCCGAAGCCAAGTAAAAGTGGAGTTTTAAGTACTGCTTATGAAGACTTATATCGTAATATTCAAAGTGCAGACAAAACAGTAAATTTGCGTCCATTTATGGATTTGTTAATAAATGCAATAAGGGAGCAAGAAGAGCAAGATTCAGAAAAAAATTTCCGAAAAGATGCCATCTTAGGGCTTGCTTATTGTACAAGTAAAAATGTGCGAAAAAATGCAGTTGTGCAGTATCTCTCAGATTTATGGAATGAAAAAGGCAATGAGTTTGTTAAATACTTTTGCTTAGATATTTCAAATAACAAAGTAAGTAGAGCCTTTAAGGCAAAGGTATTGGACGAATATTCTTTTGACATGCTCTTGTTGGAAGTTAAGACAAATCATAGTGACGATGAAGCGATTAAGAATGGAACTCTCGCTGAATTTAAGCAAGTTCTTATTGCAACTAAAATAGTTACTCCTTATATGGTTGGTAGCAAAACTCGATATAATTTTGCATATCTATATACCAGTTATCTAGGAATGTAGTTTGAAATTGAGTTGGTTTAAAATATAAGAATATAAGTAGTATTGTGTAATTGAAATGAGAATTTATGACGTTACCTCTATAAAGACTTTTTAGGGTCATATCGCAATGTAATATGACTTTTAAGGCCCTGAGATCTACTTAGTAATTCTTTGAATGGCTATTACTGCCACCTTAGCTGAATTCAAAGCTGGCTCCGTTGCCAGCTTTGTTGTACCTGCTCGGCTTGTTGGTCGATCCAGTTGGCGAGGTCTTCGATGCGGACGAAGCGTGGGGCTTTGGCACTGTCGGTGAGGCGGATGGCGGGGAAGGGCAGTTTGTTGCGGGCGGCTTGCTCGTTGACTTCGCGTTTGCCGAGGCCAAGGTAATCCGCGCCAACGGTTTCCAGTGGGGTCAGTGGTTTTTGGTAGCAGGCCGAAGCTGCGTTGCGTTCGCGCTAGCTCAAGGTTGTGACAATCAGCCAAGCTGATTGCGCGTTATATCGCATTTATGGAGAAAAATATAAAGTTCGGTGATTCCAAGCGCAGCGTGCTGGGGATGCTGCCGCACTTAGGCCAGCTGTTGCTGGCTGTACTGAGTGTCGAGAAAATATCGATGTATTTAACTGCAGACTTTATAAATGATGGCTTGCAAGGTAATACATTGGATTTTATCCTCGGCTTTCACTTGGTAATATCCCCATTTCTTTTTGCCATACGCGGCGAAAATCGCGGCTTGAGGCAAAGCCTGCCTGCTCGGCAATTTGTTCGATGCTGAGCTGTGGCTGATTGAGCAATTGTCTGGCAGTGGCAAGGCGACTCGCGAGATGATATTGATGCAGCGAAACGCCACAATGCTGCTGAAATAAGCGCGCCAGATTGCGAGCGCTGGTGTGAACGTGCGCGGCAACCCTTTCCAGCGTCCAACGATCAGTAGGTGCGCGGCTGATCAGGTCTTGTGCTTTGTGTACCATCGGGTGCAAGTGATTGCGGTGCGCCAGCCACGGTGAAAGCTGCGGATCGTGCCCGCTGCGGCGCAGCCAAACCACCATTTCCCGCGCCACGGCTTGCGCGATGATGGGGCCTGCGTCTTGCTCAATCAGATGTAGCGCTAAATCAATGCCTGAGCAAATCCCCGCGCTGGTGGCGATATTGCCGTCTTGAACAAAAATGCGATCGTCGAGCACTTTGGCGAGTGGCGCGCTGAGCCGCAGGCGTTCAAGAATCTCGTGATGGGTGGTGCATTCGCGGTGGTTAAGCAAACCCGCGTAGGCTGCCAGCATGGTTCCGGAGCAAACGCAGGCCAAACGATGTTGTGTGGCGTCAAAATGCTGTCGCAGCCACGCGACGACAGTTTGCGCTTCGGGCAATTGCAAACTGACGTTAGAATTTTCCGCCCCGATCAAAATAATATGCGCCCCAGCCGGAATCGGCATCGGTAAGGGGGCAAGCTGGTGCTGTTTGAGGCCAATCGAGCAAGTCAGCTCCGCCACGGGCGCCACCATATGCAATCGATAGGCTGCACCGTGGTTGGCCGCAATTTGAAACGCTTCGGCAGGGCCGGCTAAATCGAGCAGCATAAAATTGGGCGTCAGGACAAAATATAAGTCGCTCATCCGAATTTCCTACTCAAGCCACTTGCCGACGGTTGCCCCAGCGCTGCAGCACGGTGTCGCCAAATAAATTGAGCAATAGGCCCGACATTAACAATGCCGCTCCCCACCATTGCGCGGTGAGCAATATCTCGTCGAGTAAAAAGGCCGAAGCAGATAAACCAACCCAAGGCACCAATAGGCTAAATGGTGCTACGCGATTGCTAGGGTGACGTTTGAGCAAGATATTCCATAAACTGGTGCCGAGTAACGTCGCGATAAACGCTAAATAAAATATGGCCAGTGTCGATTGCAGCGTAAAGTGCGTTAGCGCGCTGCTAATTTGTGCAGGGCCTTCAACCATGAGACTGAGCGCGGCAAACACAAACATGGGCGCTAGCGAAGTCCAAACCATAAACGCCGGCACACTAAATTGAATGCTTTGCTTGGCGCATTGCTTCATCACAATATTACCCATCGCCCAGCCCGCAGCACCGAGTAGCGTCATGACAAAACCCAGCAAACTCATGCTTTGTCCATGACTGCTTCCGATGAGCCACAAACCGATTCCGGCGACCAATAAGCCAATCAATTGACTGGATTTCCATGATTCGTTCAGCCAAACCGCCGCAAAAATCAGCGTAAAAAACGCCTGTGATTGCAAAACGACCGACGCCAAACCGGCTGGCATCCCGTTGGCCATCGCCGAAAATAAAAACGCAAAATGGCAAACGCCCCAAGTGAGGCCGTAGCCCAGTAGGTATTTCCACGGCAAATTCGGACGGCGCAAGAAAAATATTGCAGGAAATATCGTCGCGGCAAAGCGTAAAGTCGCTAGCAGCAGCGGCGGAACACCGGCCAAACCCCATTTGATCACGACAAAATTAAAGCCCCACGCCAAAATAACAATCAGCGCCAGAGCAAGGTCTCGAATCGGCATAGAAAATCCTAGGGTTAGGCGGAGACAGCCTGCGCGGCAAAACTGCGCACAATGTCATCCACGGTACAAATTCGGGCAAAGCGTTCATTCAGTACCAATTCAGTGCGTTCTTTGATCTCGCATGCGTTATAAATTGTGCCATTCGGATGCTGCATTGCAAAGGTCAGTGTCGCTTCAGTAACAAAATCCACGCCATAGCCCAAATCAGAGGCCACGCGGGTCGTTGTTTCGCAGCATTGCTCGGTACGGATGCCGCTGATAATCAAGTGTGTAATCCCTTGCAGCTGCAACCATTCATTAAGGCCAGAACCAATTAATGCGTTGTGCACGGTTTTTTCAAACAC
>CAUPHX010000338.1:0-3386 GCA_963511125.1 uncultured Deefgea sp.
CAATCATTGCTGCGATATCAGAATCAACTTCAGGATTGATCGACATTACCGTAGCGATAATTTGAATATCGTTAAAGAAACCTTCAGGGAACAATGGGCGAATCGGGCGATCGATCAAACGGCTGGTTAGAACCTCTTTCTCAGATGGCTTACCTTCACGCTTAAAGAAGCCACCTGGAATTTTACCTGCCGCATAAGTGCGCTCTTGGTAATCAACAGTGAGCGGGAAAAAATCTTGACCCGGTTTAACCGAGCGAGCTGCGACAACAGTCACCAATACCGAGGTGCCATCTACATCAACCATCACGGCGCCAGTAGCTTGACGTGCAATTTCACCCGTTTCGAGGGTGACAGTATTTTTGCCATAAGCAAAAGTTTTAGTAAATTTATTGAACACTCGTTGTCCTTTTCACAATGTTTGCCACCGACCATGGCGATAAGATGCTTCCGCTGCGATGGGGTCGCCAAGCTTATTGCTTGCACATCGCCGACTCCGGCACAACCTAACTTTACTCTGCCGCCGGAATTGCTATTGGGCAAAATAAAGCTTTAAAACGGGACGCTACATAGAAAAAAAGCCGCAATCGTTTGACTGCGACTTTCTATGATTGAGTCTTACTTACGTAGACCCAATGCAGCGATCAGGCTGCGATAGCTATCGTTATTGGTGCGTTTGAGGTAATCCAACAAACGACGACGACGAGAAACCATAGCCAAAAGACCACGACGTGAGTGATGATCTTTCTTGTTGATTTTAAAATGCTCAGTCAAATCGTTGATACGTGCAGTCAACAATGCAACTTGTACTTCAGAAGAACCAGTATCGCCAGCTGCATGTTGGAATTTCTGAACGATTTCAGCTTTTTGAGCTACGGTAATAGACATTTACTTCTCCAGGAAAATCACCCGAGGGTGATTAGACAAGCATAGATTGAGTCTTTCAACCCATCCAGCTCCATTAACCTTCTACGCCACATGCGTAGAAAGCAGTCGTTTGGGTCGCAGTACGCCATCAGCGCCCACTTCACCCAAACCGATGAACACGAGATTATCCGACTTTTCTTCGCTAGCGTAAAGCCTTAACTCACCCAACGGTGCATTGGGCAGATCAAGAATTGCGCGGCCATTTCGCATCAAGGCGGTTTGCTCAAGATTCAGCACTACACTCGGTAGTTCAATAATCAATTGCTCAGCAGGCATTAGCTTTGCCTCCCGCTCTGACATCTCTAGCGCGATAAACTCATCCAATGTCATCGCGTCCTCTAGTTTAAAGCCCCCCGTCAAAGTTCGACGAAGGCCAGACAGATAAGCACCGCAACCTAGAGCGTTACCAATATCCTCGGCCAGCACGCGAATATATGTCCCTTTCGAACACAACACATCCACAATAAGCACTGGTGCTTCATAGGAAACAACGGTCAAATCATAAATCGTGATAGGTCTAGATTTACGCTCCAGAACAACGCCCTCACGGGCATATTCATACAGCGGTTTACCATTAACCTTTAGCGCTGAATACATCGGGGGAGTTTGAATAATTGGGCCAATAAATTGCGGCAACACGGAAATAATTTGCTCAAGCATTGTTGGCGCTACACCACTTTCGGTAATTTCACCTTCGCCATCGAGCGTCGTTGATATTTGCCCAAATGTAATCGTTGCGCGATACCCTTTATCTGCATCGAGCATACGCTGCGCAAATTTGGTAGCCTCACCAAAACAAAGTGGCAACAAACCCGTAGCGAATGGATCGAGCACCCCCGTATGACCGCCTTTTTCGGCTTGCAGCAACCAGCGGCACTTCAATAAAGCGCCATTACTTGAAAAACCAAACGGCTTATCCAGCAGTAAAACTCCGTCAACTTTACGCTTGGCCATCTTCTTCTGGCGCTTTAGGCAATGCGTTAGCCTGATCAATTTTATGCGTCAAATCCATACCATACTCAATCGATTCGTCGTATTCAAAGTGCAATTCAGGCATTTTATAGAGTGAAAAACCTCGCGCGATTTGCGCACGCAAAAAGCCCTTGGCACGCTCAAGCAAATTTGCAATTTCAGGGCGATGGCCTGCATCACCTAAAAAAGTGTAAAAAACCTTGGCGTGTGAATAATCACGCGACACTTCAACATCGGTCACGGTAATCAACGATGCGTGCGGGTGATTGAGCTCAGCGCGAATGACCGACGCCAAATCTCGTTGAATTTGCTGAGCAACACGGTCAGCGCGAGTAAATTGTTTATTTGCCATTTTGTGTGAGGAGTGAGGGGTGAGGCGTGAGGTGTATCTACCGCCACCCTTTATGATTTATAAAATACGAAAAGGCGCAGAAATTTCTGCGCCTGTGCTTGGAGAGAGGGTTTTACACCTCACACCTCCCTCCTCACATCTGACTACATTACAGCGTACGAGCGATTTCCACCACTTCGAAGACCTCCAATTGGTCACCCAATTGAATATCGTTGAAGTTTTTCAGTTGTAAACCGCATTCGAAACCTGCTTTAACTTCTTTGGCTTCATCTTTAAAGCGCTTCAGATTCTCCAACTCGCCCTGATGGATAACCAAGTTATTACGCAAGACACGAACACCTGCCGAGCGTTTAACTAGACCTTCCATTACCAAGCAACCTGCAATCGTGCCCACTTTAGACACTGCAAACACTTGGCGAATCTCAACCATACCAATGATAGATTCACGACGTTCTGGCGCCAACATACCTGACAATGCCGCTTTAACATCATCCACAGCATCGTAAATAATGTTGTAGTAACGTAGATCAACACCTTCAGCTTCAGCCAATTTACGTGCCGAAGAATCAGCGCGCGTATTGAAACCAATCACCACCGCTTTTGAGGCCAGAGCCAAATTCACGTCCGACTCAGAAATGCCGCCGACTGCGCTATGCAAGATCTGCACACGAACTTCGCTGGTAGATAGTTTTTGCAAGCTTTGTGACAATGCTTCTGACGAACCTTGTACGTCGGCCTTAATAATGATCGGCAAGTTTTTCACATCGCCTTCAGTCATCTTGGTAAACATATTTTCAAGTTTCGACGCTTGTTGACGTGCAAACTTAACATCACGGAATTTACCTTGACGGAACATCGCGATTTCGCGCGCTTTCTTCTCATCAGTAAACACCATCGCATCCACACCGGCTGCTGGCACTTCAGACAAACCTAAAATCTCAACTGGCATTGATGGGCCAGCTTCATTGATTGGCTTACCATTTTCATCAAGCATCGCACGAATACGGCCATACACTTGACCTGCCAATACAGTATCGCCTTTACGCAAAGTACCGGATTGAACCAACATCGAAGCCACAGGGCCACGACCTTTATCCAAACGCGCTTCGATAATAATCCCTTTGGCAGGACCATCAAC